>JAIXVO010000289.1 GCA_027482985.1 Cyanobacteriota bacterium | reverse complement strand
TTTGAATTCTGATAATGCACTTCGTTTGAGCCACCAAGAAACCAGTTTCTTAGCCATTGATCTTGAACGTAAGTTGTCATACCGTAATATGGTGGTGATGTGACAACTAAATTTATGGGCTTATGGATTTTGTCGAAGGTTTCTTTGTGAGAACTATCACCCAGAAGAATATTTTCTGGGCGCGATATAGAGTCCATTTCACGATATAGAACTCTATTTGCTTTCTTGTAAATTGGATGCCGAACATCAATTTTTAATGGATGAAGGTTATGCTCTTTCCAGTATCGAACTGAGTATTTAGGTTTAGATGAAAAAGTCCTTGGCATTTGATTAGAAAAGTAGGATGGATTATTAAAATCCTTCTGCCTTGGTCCATGTAGACACCCAAGTATTAATGCACGTAGCATTATGGTTTCATCAGTTTCCTCAGCTTGAAGTAAAGCGCTACGTAACTTGCAAATTTGATGTAAAGTCTGTGGATGAAAAGCCCAGTTCCAGAATTCACCCATTGGTAAATCATAGTCTTTAGTCTTCTGTAGTATCTGCTCAGCTAAATCCATGACTTTACCTAGCGATGTCTTTGCTAGTTTTGCTTTTGAGATCGCAACTGCGATAGGAGATGTATCAATTCCAATGGAGTAAATCCCCCGTAGTCTGGCTGCATAGTTAGTTGTTCCACGTCCACAAAAAGGATCCAGTACAACGCTGTCCTTCGAAGCTCTCCTTAAGATCGTGTCGGGAAAATCCAAAGGAAACATTGTGTAATATGGACAGATTGTATTTAATGCATAACGTGAATCCATATAGAGCCTTGTTTTGACACCTTCCCTCACCTGGCAGCTTTTCTACAAGGAGATGCTTTTAATAATAGACAACTAAACGGCAATGGTGCATACAAAATAAATTTACTAATTCTTGTTCGCTTTGCTTTAGGGATGGCGACTTGGAGATAATATAGGGGCTAAGAAATTTGTTAAGGACTGTAAAGATGAGTATTGCGATCGCCGATTTGTCCGTCAAAACCCTGGATGGCAAAGACCAAGCTCTGAGCGCCTACGCCGGGAAAGTATTGTTAATCGTGAATGTGGCCTCTTACTGTGGTTATACCCCGCAATACAAAGGCTTGGAGAGCTTGTACCAGAAGTACCGCGACCAGGGTTTAGAAATTCTCGCCTTTCCCTGTAACGATTACGGCGCTCAAGAACCCGGCACCAACGCCGAAATTCAACAGTTTTGCGAAACCCGCTTTGGTGTCACCTTCCCCCTCTTCGACAAGGTGCATGCCAAAGGAGCCGAACAGCATCCCCTCTACGCCCGCCTCACCCAAACTGCCCCCGCTGGCGATGTCGCCTGGAACTTCGAGAAGTTTCTGGTTAACAAAAAAGGGGAAGTCGTTGGTCGGTACAAGAGCGCTGTTGCGCCTGATGCGGCGGAATTGATTGGGGCGATCGAGCGGGAATTGGCGGCGTAAGGAGGCGGGAGTCAGGAGTCAGGAGTCAGGAGTCAGGAGTCAGGAGTCAGGAGTCAAGGGCGATTTCGTAGAGACGCGCCGTTGGCACGTCTAGCTAGATATTTGGAGAGAGCGCAGGCTGCGAAGTGATCCCAATTCGCACAGCGATCGCTGCCCATCAAATTTGCGAGAGGTGAATGGTCATTCGCCCCTACCCATCTACCGCGATCGCACCTTAATTCGGTATGAGATCGAAATCCTAACCAATCCCCAACCCTTAAACTTCCCTCCTGACTTCTGGCTTCTGACTCCTGGCCTTTCATCTTGACAGCTCGTATTACATTATGTAGTATATTTATGTGACAGACTTAAGGTGTCAGCCCCCCGCTTTGGTCTGTCATGGCCTGACCTTGTCTGAAGGAGGCAAACTGATGCCTTACGAAACTTTAAAACTGACAACCCCAACGCCTGTGCTCTCCTGGGCGAATCATGAGTTGGGCGCAGATGAAACTAAAATGGCCAAAAATGTGGCCTCGTTGCCCTTCGTGTTTAAGCATGTGGCGCTGATGCCGGATGTGCATTTGGGTAAAGGGGCGCTGGTTGGCTCGGTGATTGCCACTAAGGATGCGATTATTCCCGCTGCGGTGGGGGTGGATATTGGCTGCGGGATGTGTGCGATCAAAACGCCCTTCAAAGCAGCGCAACTCGATGGCAAATTGAAGCAACTGCGGCAGGAAATTGAGGCGATCGTGCCCGTGGGCTTCAACGAAAACCAAGACGTTGATAAAACGGTCTCGAACTGGCAGGGCTGGCGCGATTTCAAAGACTTGCACAAAGGCGTGCAGGATTTGCAGATCAAAGCCATGCGGCAGATGGGTTCATTGGGGGGTGGTAACCACTTCATTGAAATCTGTCTGGACACTGAGGATCAGGTGTGGATTATGCTGCACTCTGGTTCACGCAACATTGGCAACAAGCTGGCTCAATGTCATATTGCGACAGGCAAGCAATTAGCCAAGTTAGCTGGGAATAAGCTGCCCGATCCTGACTTGGCCTACTTCACCGCCGGGACTGCCGAATTTGACGCTTACTGGCGGGATTTGCAATGGGCGCAAAATTACGCCCGCGTGAATCGGGAGGTGATGATGGAGCGGGTGAAGCGTGTGGTGGAACAACATCTGGCGGGGGGCAAACCGACGAAGCCGCTGTTGTCTGTCAACTGTCACCATAATTACGCCGAGCGGGAAGTGCATTATGGCGAAACCGTCGTTGTGACGCGGAAGGGGGCGGTCCGGGCGCAGATGGGCGACTATGGCATTATTCCAGGATCGATGGGGGCGAAATCCTTCATTGTCAAAGGTAAGGGGCATCCAGCTAGCTATTGTTCTTGTTCCCACGGGGCAGGGCGATCGCTCTCTCGCACAAAGGCCAAGTTGAACTTCTCATTGGATGACCTGATTCAGCAAACGGCCGGGGTCGAATGTCGCAAAGATGACGGCGTACTGGATGAAATTCCGGCCGCTTATAAGCCCATTGATCAAGTCATGGCGAACCAGTCTGACCTGGTAGAAGTCGTAGCGATCTTGAAACAGGTAGTTTGCGTGAAGGGCTGATGAAGTCCGGAACCAAAAATATGTACCTTCGTCAACTCCTGTGGGCACCCTACCCATAGGAGTTTTTTCATCGGCATAATGCAGATGAAGAAAAACGAAGAATTTATACAAATTTTCGTTTTTTCGTGCCATAAACTATCAGGTGCATTATGAATCGACTCATGACTATGACGTGTTCTCTGTTGATGACCGCGACCGCGATCGCTTTTTCTCCTCAAGTGCTAATAGCTCAAGCTACAGGCACTTTGCAAGAGCCTACAGCTATTACCTCACCCGCATTCCTGGCAGGGAAGCCGGGTGTACCAGGCAGACGAGTGGGTGGGGGTAGTCGTTAGGGGGATGCAGGCCGATCCTGCTGTTGGAAGGTTCTCCGGAAGACCCATTGCATCAGAGACGGAAAGAGCCTGTGAGAAGTGACGGAGATCTGAGCGGAACCTACCACTACACTGTGTCGCTGCTGGTGGACGACTTC
>JAIXVO010000026.1 GCA_027482985.1 Cyanobacteriota bacterium | reverse complement strand
GCGATCGCGATCGCCGCTGCCATTGCCACTTTTCGCACTTGGAACAGTGGCAATGGCTCACCCATAAACAAGCCAAAGGCTGCAACGATGGCATGTTGACTAAGGTTGCCCAATTTCCTCCCCTGCTGCATTCAAAACCTCTGAATAAAGCTGACTACTGATCCGAAAACTTGCTTGGAGCCTCAGATCATCCATGATGGGCTTCACTACCGTAATTAGGTTTTGGCGTTTTGCTGCTAGAAGAATGCCTAGAACGCCAGTGATTCTGAGGCCCAAATCTGTTGCCGATTGTCTGCCCAATCGCTCATCAATGAGCAATCGGGATGCTTTGACTTCGACCGCAAGTGCGATCGCCTCAGCCTCTCCTAAATTCACCCGATTTCTCAACGCACTCACTAATTCTTGATCTTGTACAGGTTGAATTTGGAGCCACGCTGCCGATTGAACGACGGTAACGACCGTTTCACCAGCCCTAGCATCCAATAGTTCCTCATGAACCGCAGTTGGAATCAGAATCATTCCGTACAGTTGTTGCATCAGTTCTAGCTGCCCCACCCTTGCCAAATTAGAGATGGGTGAAGTGTTACTGACAACTTTCACGATCAGTCCGATTCCTGCAATATCTTCAGATCTGCTTGAAAGTCAGCAACATCATAATGAACGCACAGATCTCGATCTGCCAGTAGTTTTTGAAACTGCATTCGATGCATTCCCATCAACTCACTCGCTTTTCCCAGACTAATTTTGTCCTGGCGGAAAAGCATCAGTACGATTTCCAAGAATAAATCGTGTTCTGATAAACCACTGGCTCTCACCAAATCGTCTGATATGACCAAGCTCATAATTACATCTCTAGCTCTTAACTCTACTGCTGCGATCGTAGCAGCCAAAATCAGGGCAATTTAGAGTCTTTTTCAAGTTTAACCTGCCCCTCAAAACACCGTCCCATCGCTCTCAATCTGAATTGGGGGGATGCCGCTCGATCGCCGTTGAGCGGCAATTTGGCGACCGGCAGTCCAGGTGCCGCCTTGTAGGACTTTGACGAGGGGGAGGGTGGTGGCAGAGAGGTTGAGGGTGTGGCGGATTGAGGCAGCGATGCGATCGAGGCAAATGACGGTGAGGGCACGCCATTCGACGATCGCCTCGGCATCTACGCTCTGGGGTTGTTCGAGAATAGTGGGATCTTTGACTTGTAATAATCCCAGGTCAATACACAAGCCGCCATTCCGATATTCAGGTAAGCCCGTGAGGTCATCGAGTCCGGTGATGGTGAACCCGAATTCCTGTAATGGCTCTAATAAAGAGTAGGTCAGCCATTGCGACAGTTTATGGAAGGGGACTAATGTTTGTGGATCGGGTTGGAGCGGAGGGGGATTGGTCGCGGTTGCCGGATTGCCTAAAGCGGGATGCACCCAAACATCGCCTAAGTTGACTCCGGCGAGGGTGAGTCTGCCAGCCCAGATGTCGCCCAAGCCAGAGAGGACAGCGGCTAGGACTGTTGCGGCTGCGAGTTGCTGTTCAGGGGGATGTTGTTGCAAGTAGTCCACCAAGTTGCCGGGGCGAGGGGGATTGGTGCCGAAATAGTCTGGGTGTTGGGTGAGAACAGTGCCAAGGCGATGCAACAAATTGAGCCGTCCGGTTAATCCCACTAACGGATTTGTCGCACTGACTTGAAAGCCATTTGATAGGTCCTCAAGCGTCAAGGATTGCAACGCAATCGCATCCACTTGTAACTGATTGCCTGTGCTGCTAAACACACCCTGACGAAACAGGTGAAAACTAGCGATCGCCAATCCTTCTGATCGTTGCCAGACTTGTTCAGTACCGGGTTCCACATATTTCCAGGTGGCACCTGCCCCCGCATCCAGCAAGACACTAATGATCGCTAAATCTAATTGGGCACGGACGCGATCGCGGGGACTGAGGCCACTCAACTCAGCATTGAATTGATCGAGGCGGGCTGATCCACCCCCCTCAAAATGTCGCCACCGACTATGAAACGGGACATTCAAATCGGGATACTCTGCCCGCATGACTTGCAGCACATAATCAGCAGTGGGTGCGAGTTGGGTTAAATCCACTCGGAAATAACGCAAGCGATCGGCACAGGCCAGATCGAACAGTTGTTGACACCGCTCTCGAATGGCAACGGGCGATCGCAAATACGCGATCGCGGCGGCTGGATCGGCATGGGACTCAATTGTCATGCTTTGAGTGAACTCCTCTGCGCCCATCTATTCCGTTAAGCCTCGTCCCTTCACGGTCGCCAGTGCCACTTCCGGCAACACATCGCCTTCCGTGTAATACCCAGCGGCTTTTTTGGCCTCAATTTCCACCTGGGCATCGGCAGGAACCAGCTCAGGCGGAATCGGCACCCGTTCCACCACTGCGATACCCAATTGCGTGATGGCATCGTATTTCATGTTGCTCATAGACACGAGGCGATCGATCCGGGTCACCCCCAACCAATGCAACACATCGGGCATGAGTTCCTGGAAGCGCATATCCTGTACACCTGCGACACACTCCGTCCGAGTAAAGTAGGCATCAGCGCGATCGCCCCCCTCCTGCCGTTTTCGAGCGTTGTAAACCAAAAACTTGGTGACTTCACCCAGCGCCCG
>JAIXVO010000328.1 GCA_027482985.1 Cyanobacteriota bacterium | reverse complement strand
TGTGGGAAGAGGGATTTAGGCATGAGGGGAAAAAGATGTGTCAGGCAATCAGGTGGGTCAGTATGGAGTGACTGCTATGGCCATCGCCCTGTGTAACGTGGCAGAATTCGGTGTGCGCTCAGGTGAACACGGCGAGTCAGAACACCTACTCAGTATTGGCTGTTGACGAGCCGACTTGTCCTCAGTGTGCTGACCAAAGAGATCGAACTGCTGAATCCCTTAGTGTCTGATTCGTGACGCGGCGAAGGGAACAATGTCAAGATAGTGGGAACTCTAAAGCAGGGAAACCTGCTGCCATGTTCGGCTGCATCATGATTGACCTTTTGCAGGTTTGAAGGGATGTCCTTACTGACGATCCACCAACGGCTCAACGCTTTGCTACCAGTGCTGCGGTCTCCCCGCTTATTGGGGAATCAAGGCATTGGCAATGAGATCGGGTTCTACATTTTTGATTATGACCCCGAACATGAACCGCTCGTGCAACAACACATTCCTCAGTTGCGATCGCAGCTTGAAGCTCCACCCACCCCGCTCAAGGTAATTGAATGTAACCTGTATAGCGCCGTTTTAAGCATTTTAGAAGAGCGCCGAGTGTTACACAAAGCGTTTGAGTTGGAATCGCGCAAGGGCAGCGCGGCTCTGGAAAAATCAGTGAAACCGATGGTGCGGTCAGAACAGGTGGCTGAATTGATCCAAAAACAACTGCAGGGCGATGAGCAGATTATTTTTCTAACCGGAGTTGGGGCGTGTTACCCCATCCTGCGTTCCCATACCGTCCTCAACAACCTGCATCCCGTCCTCGACCGGACTCCCCTCGTGATGTTTTTCCCCGGTGCCTACGACGGTCATGAGTTGCGGCTGTTCAACACCCTCAAAGACGACAATTATTATCGCGCCTTTCCTCTAGTGCCTCGCCAGGAGTACTTAACA
Source organism: Cyanobacteriota bacterium (assembly GCA_027482985.1). GTDB lineage: Bacteria > Cyanobacteriota > Cyanobacteriia > Leptolyngbyales > Leptolyngbyaceae > JSC-12. Next base: position 2,243 of record JAIXVO010000328.1, on the reverse strand, counting down.
TGACTATGGGCATGCAGATTGATCAACTGTTTCACAAGAGCATTCACCGCAATATCAATGGGGTGATTAAGGTGGCTCAACAGGACGATGAAAGTGTGCGGCAGGAGTTGGAAGAGTACATTATTACGAAGGAATTAGACAAGCATTTTCATACCTTTTTCGATCGCTACACCCGCGCCCTGGACTCGCCAACGGACCAGATGGGAGTCTGGATCTCCGGCTTCTTTGGGTCTGGTAAATCGCACTTTCTCAAAATCCTGTCTTACCTGCTGGCGAATCAGGCGTTGAATGGGCAGCAGGCGATCGCGTTTTTCGATGCCATCCGCATTCCTGACCCCCTGCTACATGCGAACATAACGCGGTCTGCCCAAACAGCCGCTGATGTGATTCTGTTTAATATCGATTCCAAAGCAGATGCCACCAGCAAAAACCAGAAAGACAGCATTGTGCAGGTCTTCCAAAAGGTGTTTGATGAGCATTTGGGGTACTTTGGCACCGTCCCGGCGATCGCTGAATTTGAGCGAACCCTTGATGAGCAGGGTCATTACCTCGCCTTTCAACACGCCTTTCAGGCTGCCAGTGGGTTAACGTGGCAGGCGGCCAGAGATGCCTGGGGCTTTCATCAGGATGAGATTAGTCAGGCGTTGCAAGTCAGTCGTGGGATGAGTCTTGAGGCGGCTAATCGACTGGTGGAAACCTACGACCAGAATTACAGCCTCAGTGTCGAGAAGTTTGCCTGTACCGTGCGACAGTATTTGGAACGTCAGGGCAGCCAGCACCGCATGATTTTTATGGTGGATGAGGTGGGGCAGTATATTGGCGAGAATAGCGACCTGATGCTGAACCTGCAAACGGTGGTGGAAGATTTAGGGGTGCATTGTGCGGGACGTGCCTGGGTGATTGTGACCTCCCAGGAGGCGATGGACGAAATCACCAAAAATCGGATTAAAGGGAATGACTTTTCGAAGATTGTGGGGCGGTTTCATCGGCCCTTGAGCTTGTCTTCTGCCAATACGGATGAAGTGATCCGGCTCCGCCTTCTGGCTAAGCAGGATGCGGCGGCGGCGCGGCTCAAACTGCTATATGCCGACAAAGCCCCATTATTGAAAAACCAGATTGCCTTTACCCAGGATACGGCTGAAATGCCAGGATATCGGAGTGAGGCGGAGTTTGTGGCGACCTACCCATTTATCCCCTATCAATTTGGCTTGTTGCAAAAGGTCTTTACCCAAATTCGCTTAATGGGGGCGGCAGGGAAACATCTGGCCTCTGGTGAGCGATCGCTCCTGGATGCCTTTCAGGTAGCCGCGCAAGCGGTGGCCGCTCAACCCAGCGATATTCTGGTGCCGTTTCACACGTTCTACCTGGCGATCGAAGGGTTTTTGGATAGTACCGTCAGCCAGGTGATGACTCAGGCTGAAGCCAACTCCCAACTGCAACCTTTTGACATTGACCTGCTCAAAACGCTGTTTATGGTCAAGTATGTCAAAGAGATCCATGCCAACGTGGATAATCTCACAACCCTGTGTTTGAGCCGGATTGACCAGGACAAACTGACATTGCGGCAACAAGTCCAGGAGGGGTTAAATCGGTTGGAGCGGCAGACGTTAATCCAGCGGGTGGGCGATGATTATAGCTTCTTGACCCACGAAGAACAGGATGTGGGCCGAGCCATCAAGAATATTGAGATTGATGCGGGCAAAGTGACGACGGAATTTCAGCGCATGGTGTGGGAATCCATCTTTGTGGATAAAAAGCTGAAATATAGTCCCCGGCACCAGTACAGTTTCAATCGCAAACTGGATGATCAGGCGTATGGCCAGCAAGTGCATGATTTTGCCCTGCACCTGCTGACCCCCTACGCCGATCGCTACCGAGATTTGCAGGCGAATGAAGCCTGTCTCCTGGGCACGGGGTCTGGGCAGGAGGTATTGATCCGGTTACCTGATGATGGCCAACTGATCGATGAGGTGAATGAGTTGGTGAAGACCGATGAGTATCTGCGCCGTACTGACCAGAGTGCCCTGACCACGACTTTAAAGACGGTTTTAGCGATTCGCGGCGAACAAAATAGCAAACGGCGTTCCACCATCGAAGCCAAGCTCCGGAGTTTGATGGCTCAGGCCGATGTGTTTGCCTGTGGCAGTCAGGTGGGAGTTAGTACTCGGGATGCTAGAACGGTACTGACAGAAGGGTTGACGTACCTGATTGCTAACATCTACACCAAGCTCAACTATGTGGAG
>JAIXVO010000442.1 GCA_027482985.1 Cyanobacteriota bacterium | reverse complement strand
TGCTGACATCTTTTAAAGACAATCTGGTGGTCATTCAACCGCAAGGCGGCTTAGATCTGCACAGTGGCACAGCCTTGAGCCAAACCCTGTGTAAAATTTGTCCGCAGCGTTTTTCCTGTTGGGTGATCGATTTGACCCACGTGGATTTTATTAACAGCGCCGGATTAGCGGCATTAGTGACGGCTCTGAATTTAGCGCAGGCGCATGATTGCCGCTTTGCGATTCATAATCCGCCGCCCTCGGTCAAACTGGTGTTTGAAATTACGCGTTTAGATGATCTGTTTGAAGTGATGGAAACGCTGGAAGTAGATGCCCCTCTAGCACCCGATCTCGATCGCGAGGCGACGATCGCCCAGGCCGCTTAACTCAAAATGTGCAGATCACGAATTGGCTGCTGGGTTAAGCAGCGCCAATGACAATCGAACAAATCGGGCATTTGTACCCCGACACTCGCGATTGCCGGGAGGTCGGGAAAGGGGATCAGCCGATCAAACCAAATTTGGCGATCGCTGAGGCCAAACTGCATTAAATACACCCCTGGAACTGCCGCCAGCGCTTGTAACAATCGTTGTCCCAGCGCATACAACGGTTGTCGGATGGCATCTTCCAGATGAAAAGGCTGCGCGTAAGGCCGCTCCGGTTGAGCACCGGGGGCGATCGCTTCAGCAAAGAGCGCACCCTTCGCCGTGAACACAATGGGTTGCCAGTAGGTACCATTCCCCACCGCCACTTGCCACGCCGCCACCTGTTGCCGCACTGCTTCAATCTCGGCACAGGCTGCGAACACCCCACGACCAGGAAACTGACACCAATCCGGTAAATTCAGGGTGAGTGGACAGAGGGAGACCACTTGGGATTCGATCTGCGATCGCGCCGCGTCCAGATCTTTTGTAAATAGAACTTCCACCCGCCTACCTGAGGGGACTGCGGGTACAGACTCCGGTTGGGCAGCGGACTGAGCAGCCAAAATAACTCGCTTCATTTCCATCCAGGGAAGTGAAGCGAGTTGCGGGGGAGTTGCGCTGTCGAGCGAGTCGGCCAGAATGAAAACGTCAGGCATTACCAAAACTGGGCAGGGCGATATCCCCACCCGGACGAGGGAAACTGGGTAAATCGAGGTGCGTTTGGCGACGAGTGCGCACCGCTAACCGATAGCTGACACTTTGCAACTCGGCATGCAGTTGGCGATTTTCGCGCTGAATTTGGCTGACTTTCTCCTTAATCGGAGCCAAGCGCTCGGCAAACTTCTGGCGATAAATCTTGGGTAACTCTTGCACCACTTGTTCTAACATGCGCGATCGATCCGTCAATTCCTGCACTGATTGGCGCAGTTGAAAGATTTCGGTGTCGCGATCGCTAATTTGTTCTTGATAAAAAGTAACTTGCTGCTCCACACCCTTAAGTTGTTCCCGCAGCGCCCGCACTTCAGTTAGGTGCCGTTCGGAGACTTCGGGCTGAGGCAGAAAGTCAGCATTGCCTTTGACCAGGCGAAACAGTTCTTGGGAGAGCTGTTGCACCAGGCTATCGCGCATTTGCAGTTCTTCCCGCAACCGGGCGACTTCGGCTTGAACATCGGAAACATTAGTTTGGCTATAGTCCGTCACAGTTGAGCAACTCCGTTGGTGATGGCATCAGGTTAGACAGGCAGATCAGCTTCTAGTGGGAGGGCGACATGACAAAGATCAACCCCATCCTGTCCCTCTGAGAAGTTGATTGCAGCTAATGTACCACCAGAAACCAAAATTGATCCGAGAATTTTGTCAACTTTTTCATTAAGTTCAATCAAAGTCCGGTGTTACGCCTGCTTAACTGCCAAAACTCTCGCCATCGCTAGGCTCCCGAATCTTACCAAATTGTCTCGCCTATACTTGACTTTTTCCATGACTGGGTTGAACCCCGTGAAACCCAACCGACGCTGGAATCGGGATTTCGAGGGTTCTCTCAGTCAGTTAGATAGCCATTGACAAATAGCTTCTTAAGCTGGGCAATTGTCGCAGTGCCCACAGTGAAAGCCAGCGGCCTCGGTGGCAAACCCAAATGCCTCCAGGAGAAATTGCCAGCGACAACTCCGGGTTGTCAGGTAGCGTTGCAGTTGCCCCACGGCGGCTGTGTTGGAATGGCCTAATGAGTCCAGCCGCGATCGCGTTTGGATGACGTAATGAAAGGGATCGAGCCAGTCTAGATGACCGAGGTGATGGAGCAGGGACAGGGCGATCGCGCCGTGGGGAAACTGCCGACTTACAGCTTGTACCTCGCCTGTCGTGGGTAGTTGCTGCATTACCTGATGCGCCGCTTGAGCTTGCTGCGTCGCTTGCTGTTGAAAAAATTGCCACCGCTGACGATCAGCCGAATCTAACCAGCCCGTGCGCTCGCTGACTAACATCAGGGCGATCGCGGGGTTGCCATCCCGTCCCGCTCGTCCCACTTCTTGGACATATTCTGAGAGCAACAGGGGGGCTTGATAATGCGCCACCCATCTCACATTGGATTTGTTAATCCCCATCCCGAAGGCGTTCGTACAAACCACAAACTGGAGGTGATCCGTCAACCAGGCGGCTTCGATCGCCCGGCGCTCGGTCGGACTCAATCCCGCATGATAGGCGGCGGTTGCCCATCCCTGCTGGCTCAACCACTCGGCAAGACTCTCACTGTCACGGCGGGTGCGGACATACACCAGCCCGGATGCTGTTCGTTGCTGGCTGATGAAGGTTGCAAGTTGCCGTCGTCGTTGTCGGGGTGTCCAGACAGTTTGCAGCCGTAAATGCAGGTTGTCGCGATAAGGGTTTTGCCGAAATACCTGGGGCTGATCTAATTGCAAAATTCGTTGGATGGTTTGTTGTGCCTGCACATCGGCGGTGGCGGTGAAGGCCGCGATCGCCAAATGAGCATTCTGCGGGGAAGCCTGGAGCGATCGCCGCACTGCCCCCAGGCGATAGTAAGCCGGCCGAAACGTTTCGCCCCACTGCACCAAACAATGTGCTTCGTCAATCACCAGCGATCGCACCTGTACTGACGGCTGACAGAGGACCTGCCACACCTTGGAGTTGAGCAGCGTTTCGGGTGAGAGGTAGAGTAAGCGTAATCGCTGATTGGCGAGTAGTCCCAGCGTTTGACGATAGGTGTCTTTCGCGAGTTGACTGTGTAACACTCCGGCTGGCAGGTGCCGTTGGCGTAATTCCTGCACCTGGTTTTCCATCAAGGCCACCAGCGGCGAAATTACGATGGTTAACCCTGGTTGCATCAACGCTGGCAGTTGGAAGCAAATGGACTTACCGCCGCCCGTTGGTAGCACAATCAGGGCATCTTGTTGCTGGAGCAGACAGGCGACGATCGCCTGTTGTGGTGGCCGGAATTGGTTGTAGCCGAAAAATCGTTGTAACGCGGCCTGCATTGCCGCTGGAGCAGTGGGATCAGCCTGGGTGGGGGGATGCTGCATAGCGCCTCATGAATGCACCTGAATAAATTTAGGATGCCCAGAGAAATTTCTTAGAACACCCTGAATTTGGCCTCGGTACAAACGGCTTGCAAGGGCTTGTCCCACTCATCCGAGGGGAGTTGCGCGACCACCGCTTGCTCAAACACAATCCCAACGGTCGGTTTCTCGGCCCACTCGGACGCACTCAGGAGGCGATCGTAAAAGCCACCGCCATAGCCCAGGCGATAACCGCGATGATCACAGGCGATCGCAGGCACCAGAATCAAGTCCACCTCGGCTGCCGTTAACCGGGGTGAGTCGGGATGCGGTTCCAGAATGCCAAAAGTGCCAGACTGTAAGGGTAAATCAGTCGTAGGCGACCACTCATGCCAAATCAGTTTTGACCCGACACAGCGGGGCAGTCCCCAAGTTTTGGGGAGGGTGAACAGGAAGCTTAAGTCGGGTTCCTGGCGAGTGCTGCAATAGGCCAAAATCGTTTGCGATCGCTGCCACCACTCCGCCTGCTGCAACTGCTCACACAAACTCTGGCTCTGGTGCTGCCAATCGGCGATCGACAGAGTTTGTCGCAGTTTGAGGAAATGGCGACGGAGCGCCGCTTTGGTCGTCGGGAGAGGGGAGAAATCAGAGTGCACCATGCAGAAAGTCGGAAAGCAGAACGGTTAGGTTAGGCTGAAACTACTCTAATCATCCTCGAACTCAAGCCTGAGACTATGCCATTGATGAATAAACTGGTTTCCCCTGCTGATGCCTTAAAAGATGCGAACGTCACCATGATCCAAACGTGGATGCAAGAACATCCTGTAGTGGCCTGGTGCCTAGGTCATCCCTTCTGGAGTGCTGGTTTACTGCTGGTCAGTCTCGTCTTACTGCGGGGTTTGTTCGGGGCGATCGCCCGCTTGACTGAGCGCATCTGGATCGCGATTCTGCGGGCACCCGTGCGATTGGCAACCTGGCTCTTGACGACCACCACAAATTTACTGACGCGATCGCCGTCAACGCCTCCAGTCACCCCTTCGAGTCCGGAACAGCGCTTGCTGACTATCCTGTCCCGGCTTGAAGCGATGCAGCAAGAACAGGCGGCACTCCTGCAAGAAATCCGCACCTTGGTCGTCACCGAAGTTGTCCAGATGCCGCCGGAATCGCCCTAATTTGCAGGGTTTTGGCGGAGTTGCGATCGCGCTACCATCGCTTGCAATCGTTCCAGAGGAAATTCGGAGGCGAAGCTTTCCCAGGGTCTTGCCTGCCCAGCCGTATTGTAAACGTATAAAACACCGTTAATAATTCGACTGGAAACAACTAAATCTAATGCCTTAGCAAGATTAAACGATTGAGTAAATTCATGGTTGGTCATAGGGTTAGCAAAGATTTTTTACTTTAGAAGAGAGCCAACCGATCGTGGCTGTTGGACTTTTAATGAAACGAACTCAGGCAACCTAGCAACAGGTCATCCAATTAGCTTTGAATGTGATGCAATTGCTGACTTTCACTGAGTTACTCAGGGCAACCCTGAAGTCAAATTTGTTACTGCTTATCTTAACGAGAAACCCGTTTAAAAGCTCCTGCTTTAAATTTTAGTGAAGTAACTGTAACAGAAGTCAGCTTGTCCTGAAGCAAATGGGCGCTTAAGTTTTATTACACTATCGCCACTACATCCCGGTACCCTGAGTATACGTAAGCATAATTGCTGATTCCCAGTAATTTCCTGGTGTGAATCCAATAGCCTTCGGGCATACTAAGGCGGGAGCCGACGGCATCGTACTCAGGGGCAATATGAAATGGCAGACGATGAGCATCTTGCCTTGTTAAAGCAGGGGGTCTCTTCCTGGAATCATTGGTGGCAAAATCATCCTAAAGCGATCGCCAATCTGGAAGGTGCCAACCTCCGGGATATTAACCTGAGAGAAATTAACTTGCCCAATGCCGACTTGCGCGAAGTCACCTTTGCTCATGGCGATCTGACAATGGCGAATCTGGAGGGAGCCAACCTGCGGATTGCCATGCTGGAGCGAGTCACCCTCTACACCGCTGTGCTCTACAAAGCCAACTTACGGGAAGCCAATCTCTATAAGGCCGACTTGCGGGAAGCCGATCTCAGTCAAGTGGATTTGAGTATGGCGAACTTACGGGAAGCCAATCTGTGTACAGCTTTGCTGGAGGGCGCGACGCTGTATACCGCAATTCTCTACAAAGCAAATTTGTGGGAAGCGAGCCTCTACAAAGCGGATTTGCGCGAAGCCGACTTCAGTATGGCGAATTTGCGGGAAGCCAATCTTAGCCTCACAAATCTCAGCATGGCGAATCTTTGTATGGCAAATATGATTGGGGCAACGTTGTTTGCCGCGAATTTGGAAGGCACGAACTTAAGTCTGGCCAATCTCTGTATGGCAAATTTTCTCAGTGCTAACCTGCACAAAGCCAGCTTGGTCGGGGCGACGCTGATCGGGGCGAATTTGTACAAAGCCAGTTTGATTGAAGCCGTTTTGCGGGATGCCGATTTGCGCGAAGCGACCCTCAGTCTGGCCGATTTGCAAGCGGCTAACTTACACGGTGCCAATCTATCGCGGGTCAATTTGCGCGAGTGCAATTTGCAAGGTGCCAATCTCAGCCTGACCAATCTCCGCGAAGCCAATTTACACCGCGCCAATTTAAAGGACGCGAACCTGCGAGGCTCCGATTTGACGGGCACCTGCCTGCGGGAAACCATTATGCCCAACGGCGAAATTCACTCATAGGGCATAGGGCAACAGGCAATCCTGCGCGGTCATCTAAAGACTCATTACTTCTTGACGGAAACACCAAAAGTTGGGTGTAGAACTATAACGTAGATTAGTCACCATGGCGATCGCTGGAGCGCTGTCGTGATTTGCCACCCCCTTGGAGGAGTTCCCGATGCAAGACCAACATCCCCGTCGTCTTTTGCCACCCGCCGCGATCGCGGGCTTCGTTGCTTTCCTCGTGGCGACAGGCAGCGGTATGGCCTGGTGGACCTGGAAAAACCACACTGCGACGACTCCACCCAACGCCCTAGAACACGCCCAGCCAAAAGATTCTGGCAGTGTGGGGGCAGCTGACGATCCCACCCAAGCCGCCAACCAGCCCGCGACCGTGGCTCCGGTCACCGTTGATAAAACCCTCCAGGTGTACTGGTTGAAGGCCACAGATAACAAAATTCAACTGGTGCCACAGCCCGTTAAGCTGACCTCCACCTCCACCCCGGAAGGGTTACTCGAAACCGCGATGAAACAGTTAGTCGCAGGACCACCCCAGACCGACCTCTCCAGCACCATCCCAGTGGGCACCCAGCTTCTTGACCTCAGCGTTAAAGCGGATGGCGTGCATATCAACCTGTCGCGGCAATTCACCACAGGCGGCGGTAGTGTCTCCATGGAGGGGAGGCTGGCACAGGTGTTGTATACGGCGACTAGCCTCAATCCCGATGCCGCTGTCTGGCTATCGGTGGAAGGCAAACCGCTCCAGACTTTAGGCGGCGAAGGCTTAGTGGTGGAGCAACCTGTTACCCGCAAACAGTTTACAAAAGACTTCCCGTTGTAGTGATTTAGGAAGGCAGTTTGTAAGCTAGAAGCAGTCAGCCTTACTT
>JAIXVO010000627.1 GCA_027482985.1 Cyanobacteriota bacterium | reverse complement strand
GACTACGTGGTGCCCGCCCAGGCACCGTCGCGCCGTCCACGGGGGGTGAGCTTTTTGCTGGAGGTGTTGAAACGGCGGGGCTTTACGAATGTGGTGGTGCGCTACGAGCCCCAGCTGCGTTTGCAGAGCCTGCCCGCCGGAGAATCCCCGGAGACCGCTAGCCAAAGAAATTCATTTGAGGCCGATATTGTGGTGCTCGATCTGCACCATGCAGGCATTGATCAAGACCTAGAGGCTGCCAATGCGGTGATTGCGGCGGTGGGCGATCGCATCGACAGCCAGCGATCGGTGGTGGTGGTCTATGGCACGGCTCAGTTCTATGCGGGGGTGCCAACGCTGAACCAAGCTGACAAATATTGTGGCGCGTCCAATGGCCCACTCACCTTCGTAGCCAGAATTTTGGAGGCGGCCTATGTGGTAGATGCTCTGGGCACGTTTAGTATTTGACCCTGGCGGCTCAGAAAATAGCGTGTAGCTCTTGGGGGGTTTGCCAGCCCTCGGGGCGGTTGCAGGCGTGGATGCGCTCAAGGCAGTGGTTACAGAGGCCCACAATCAGCAGACTGTCTTCGGGAGTGAGAATCTGTTCTAGCTGCCAGCGCAGTTTCTCGCGCTCCCTGGCATTTAGCCGCACCCGAATAATGGAATATTGCAGGCTGTCGCCATAGCCCTTGAGCAGCTTGTAGGCCTTGCGCCAGCGCTTAGGGTCGCGGATGTCGTAGCAAATTAAATAGTAGTGTTTGGCTTCGGCCATTGTTGAATTTTGGATTTTAGATTCTGGATTTTAGATTTTTCTCCCCATCTCCCCATCTCCCCATCCGCCTACCGCAGCACTAGCTGGGCAAACAGCCCGCCTTCGCCCAGCCATTCTTTTTCGAGCAGGCGCACCTCCAGCTCGATCAGGCGGCGATAGGTCATGGAATATTGCACTACGGGGTGTTTCCAAGTTTCTTCTTTGCGTCGTTCGTAGAGGCCGATCAGCTTGCGGCGACCGCTGTCGTTGAGCCATACCTGCTCGCCAGTAATCTCAAAGTCGGCGTCGGCATCCCACTGGTTGCGGTTGATGGCGGCCATGATCGGCATATCGACCAGGGGCACCCGAAAGATCTCCATCAGGTCGAGGGCGAGGGGCGGGGCCTGGCGCTGGGGCTGGTGGTAAAAGCCCAGGGCTGGCTCTAGCCCCACGGTGAGAATGGCATTCATCACATCTTTGAGCAGTAGGGCGTAGCCAAAGCCCAGCATGGCGTTGAAGCGGTCTTTGGGCGGGCGGCGGTTGCGCCCCGAAAAGCTAAAGGCGGGGTTGGCGGTATCGGCCACCAGCTGGGGTAGGGCACCAAAGTACTGCGCGGCTAGGTTGCCCTCTAGCCCCAGCAGCGAGGGCAGCGATGCGGTCTGGGGCACCTGGTTGAGGGTGCGTTGCATGTGGTCGATCGCCTGTTTGAGCGTGGGGTTGGCGGCCTGGCGCTGGCTGCGCATGAGAAATTTGCGCTGGCTCTGGCCGCGACAGATCACTAGCTGCTGGGCCAGCCGCAAACACTGGTCTGGGTCGGTGAGGGCCTGGTACTGGCGCACCCGCCGTGGAATGTTGCCCTGGCGAGTATCGAAGCTGCCCTGGTACTGGCCCCGCCCTGAGATAAAGTGCAGCCCCACTGATTGCTCGGCGCAGAAGTACATGGCCTGGGTCGAAATTTGCACGTAGCTGTGCAGCACCAGCTGCCCCACCTGGCGCGAGGGCAGCAGGGTGGTTTTGCCGTCGCGCTTGGTGATTTTGAACTGCTCACCGCTTTTGCCAATGGAAGTGCCCGCTTCGGTAACGTGGATGATCTGGCGTTCGTCATCCTGGGGAAAGAGGCGCAGGGGTTGGTCAGTGGTGCCCTCGGCCAGGCGGGTGGTGTCGGGCATGCAGGTTTCGGCGACGGAGCAGCGGGTGCAGAGGTTGGGGTTGTCGGTGATGGGGGGGCGATCGCGGGCTACCTGAAACTGCTGGGCCTGCTCAATGGCGGCGATCACTTCCCGCCGGGCGGCTTGGTCAAAGGGCACATGCACCAGCACGTTGTCGCTGTGGTAGCGAATGCGGCCCTCGGGAATGGTGATGCCCAACTCGGCTTCGAGCAGGAGGGCGTAGGCTAAGACTTGAATTTTATCTCCCGGCCAGGCCTGGGGCTGTTGCTCGCTATCTCGATAGCAGCGCCCTTTTTTGTGCTCGTAGGGGATGGTCTGCCCGGCGCTGGTTTTGAGCGCATCGACCCGACCCCGCAGACCCAGGGCTTCGCTCTCTAGGGTGTATTGCTGCCAGTCGTCGCCACCGTCGCGCTCTAGCTCGGTGTGCAGGCGCAGGCCTGAGTAGACTTCGGCGTTGGGGGTACGAATGCCTTCGACTTCTTGTAGGTAGTACTGGCGCGGGCAGTACAGCAAGGCTTGTAGGGCGCTGACGTTGATGGCAACGGCCTGGGTGGGGGTGTTGTGAGATGTCATGGTGGGGAGTTTGCCTGTCGGACTATGGGAGATACAAAATCAACCGACTCAGTCTCGATGCACCTGTCTATGAGTTCAGCAATCCCTCAATGGCGCGATTGTTCGTGAGGAATTTTACGGGTCTTTTGGCTGGCAATACAGGCGTATGTC
>JAIXVO010000251.1 GCA_027482985.1 Cyanobacteriota bacterium | reverse complement strand
TGACCCAGGGCGATCGCGCCGCCGCCATCGACACCCGCCGCACCTACGCCGAACAACTCGCCGCCATTTTGGACATGCCCCAAGCCGCCCAACGCGGTCACTTCATCCTGTCGCAACTAGCCACCTGGCTACCGGGCAATCTCGCCCTCACCATTCCCGCTGAACTCACAGCCAGCCTAGCCGGGGTGCTACCGCGCACGATCCAACAGGCATGGCAACCGCCCAAAGCATTCGCCGCCGATCGCCCCCTGTCCGCTCACGGTTCGCCCATTCCCGCGTAATTAAGGGAGATGTGTTGCCCAGGCAATAAATCGCTCGGTGTAATACAGGGCAAGTTGATTATTCACCCCTTGAAACACCGCGTCGAAGGCATGTTCAGCAGTGGGCAGGTTGAGAAAGACGGCAGTATTCTGGTGCGATCGCAGCCGTTCCGTCAGCCGTGCCCCAAACTTCGATTGCACGACATGATCGCGATCGCCATAAATCAACAGCGTCGGAGGCAAATTCGGACGCACCAAAGTTCCTGGCGAGGCAGCTTGATATTCCCTGGGAAACTGGGTGGGGTCGCCGCCCAAAAAATCCACCAACACGGCGCGGGAATCAATCGGGTCAGGATTGGGTAAATCGTAATAACCCCGTTCCAGATTGACGGGGCCGTAATAATTCACCACTCCCCGCAAGGGAGGGGCATCCGGTTGATAGGCCAGCAACATCGCCAAATGAGCACCCGCTGATCGCCCCATCACCACTAGGTGATCGGCATCGAGTTCATAATCCGCCGCATGTTTCTGAATAAAGCGCAGTGCGGTTTGCACATCTGCCAGTTGCGCCGGAAAGCGGTAGGTGGGTGCCAACCGATAGGAAATCGACACTACTGTGTAGCCCTGAGCTGCCAGGTAGCGGTTGAACTGGGCATTATCTTGCGGATTGCCTGATCGCCACGCCCCCCCATGAATCATCACAACACCGGGATAACGACCCACCTGCAACGGTCGATAAACATTGAGCGTCAACGGCACCCCCTCCGGCGCAGCAAAGGGAATCCCGCTGGTCAACCGGACAGGCGGATCAGGAATACCGCGAAACGCATCGACTAGACTAAACGGCTGCGATCGCCAATGTTGTTGAATGGTTGCTGGAATGCGATCGGTGTAATTATTGCCCAGCACTGTTTCTATTTCTGCCGTTAAGCGTTGCGTCGTCCCAGCGATCTGCAACAGGGGCATGGCACTGATCACACAACTGACGGCACTGACCAGCAAAATCCCCCCTTTAAGCCAACTGGTACGCAAGCCCAAAGCCAGCAACCCAGCCAGCAGATTGAGTCCCAATAGCCAGGGGCTGAGTTCCGGTGCCCCCACCGAGAGCGGGTAGAGGGCGAAAATGGGAGCCGTGATCACAATCCAACTGCTGAGAAAGGCTCCGATCGCAGTCAGGAGTACAGCCAGTCCAGTGAGCAAGAGCGCGATCATCCGGCTTTGGCCCGTTGTCGCAGGATGAATTCCGCGATCGCCAGATCCATTGGAGTGGTCACTTTCAAGTTTGTTTCTTCCCCGGCTACAATTTTCACCGGGAAACCGCACTGTTCAAACAGCATGGCATCGTCCGTCACCGCCCAGCCTTTAGCAACGCCCTCGGTATGACACCGTTGCAACACCTCCACGTCGAAGCCCTGCGGGGTTTGCGCTGCCCACAACCGTTGGCGATCGGGGGTACTGGTAATCACCTGGGTTGTGGGTTCCACCACTTTAATCGTGTCCTTGACGGGCACCGCCGCAATTAAGCCGGAGCAGGTTTGCAGTTCTGCGGCGCAGCGATCGAACAGGGTAGGGGTCGCTAAACACCGGGCACCATCATGGATCAACACACGGTTGGCAACGGCAGGGAGTCCTTGCAAACCGCGAAACACCGATTCCTGACGCGTTGCACCACCGGGGATCAGATGCACCATTTTGGTCATACCAACCGCCAAAATGATGTCTTTAAAGTCCTGAAAATCGTCGGGTTGCCCAATCACCCCAATCCAACGCATCGACTTCGTTGCCTTGGCCGCCAACAATGTCCAGGCCAGCAGCGGTTTCCCCATCAAGGGTAAGAGTAGCTTATTGCGATCGCTTCCCATGCGTCGCCCCGAACCCGCTGCTGGAATCAGTAAATACACAATGCGCCTCCGACCGACAAAGTCTTCTTATTATGGCGCGATCGCTTTCCTGATTCACGCTTTCCAGCCGGATTTCATTTACAGCTGAGCGTCAGACTGGGTTTGCAACCATTGGGCTAAATCTGCGACAGAAGTAAAGTCTAGTAAGGCTTCCGCTAACACTTCCAACTGGGGTAATGATAGTTCTTCCAATTGGGCGGCGATCGGGTTTGGCAGCTTTGCGAAGCGTCGCGCCAGTTGTCGCCGAATCAGCGATCGCGCTTCCACCGCCCGTCCCTCTTCGCGTCCTTCTTCCCGTCCCTCTTCGCGTCCTGCTTCTAGTCCTTCTTCGCGCCCCTCGGCTTTAGCCTCCTGATAGACACGCGTTTCCTGAAGTTTAATGTCTAGCATCGCCTCAACCTCTTGACGGCTTAAATGAGTGAACTTGTAAACCATGATAGTCGTTACCATCTCGATCATCAGGCGGGCGAGTTCTGGCGGCGCTGCCTGTTGCGATCGCTGGAGTAAATTTCGCGCTGTTGCTGGAGCCTGAGCTTCTGGGGTCGTTGTCAACAATAGCAATGCCACTTCTAGCGACACCGCTTCGGTATCGCGGAAATCCTCCAGGTAAACAACGAGTACCCGTTGACTACTGAGTAAATCCTGGTAAGGCAGGGTGTTCGCCTGTTCAATCCGACGAGTTGGGTAAATCACGATCGCGCGCCAATCCTGGAAGCGGGAACGATGGCGATAGAAGTACAAAAACGATTCCGCGAACAACCGCTCGTAAAGCTGCTCATCCGTCTGAAATTGGATTTCAAAGAAATAGATCACGCCGGGACTCGATCCTTCCGGCGGCAAAAAGACCCCATCGATCTCAAACTTGGGTTCTTTCACCGCGACCGATTCAAACCGATAGGCGGAGGCATTCGCAGGCGGATCGGGAATCAGTTCAAACACCAGGGAGGGCATTTGTTGAAAGAGTTTGTAGAAAATTGAGTCTCGTCGCACTCAAACACAATCCTTGGCTGATA
>JAIXVO010000448.1 GCA_027482985.1 Cyanobacteriota bacterium | reverse complement strand
TTGGCTGGTGGGGCAGCAAATATCTCACCCGCAAATTCTTTGAGCAGCTGTATTCCACCTATGCCCATCGAGTGCTGTTTGTGGCGGCTTACAGCGAACAAGACCCGCGTGAACCTGTGGGCATGTCTTTTTGTCTCACCAAAGGGCAGAACCTCTACGGTCGCTATTGGGGGTCGTCCCAGGACATTGACTGCCTCCATTTTGATGCGTGCTACTATACGCCGATTGAATGGGCGATCGCCAACGGTATTCAAAGCTTTGATCCAGGTGCAGGTGGTCGCCACAAAAAACGTCGAGGCTTCCCTGCTACACCCAATTACAGCCTGCATCGGTTCTATCATCCCCGCCTGACCCAAATCCTGCGCGCTCACATTCAGGAGGTGAACGAGCTAGAACAACAGGAAATGGATGCCATTAATCAGGGACTTCCCTTCAAACAAGGTGGCGAAAAGGACACCAACGAAGTGAACCCCGACTTGTATGCACCCACTAGCCCCGTGTGAGCGCCGGGATTGAGGGCTGCGGAGAAATCGCTTCGTCAGTCCTGCAACAGCGGCAACCTCACCCCGAATGGCTCACGACCTGCCTCCGCCCCTTGCCGCTGCCGTTTTCCAGATAGCGACGATACATGGCGCTGTGGGGGAGAACGCGCAACACTTCCTGCGTCGTGGTGATGCCCTGAGTGACTTTGGCGATCGCCGCCACCCGAAATGAGTCGAACTGAATTTCGCCCAGGTAACGGTGCAGTTGGGTCATCGAGCCTTCATAGATAATGTGGCGCATCGTGTCATCCACATTCAGCAACTCGATGATCGCCTCGCGTCCCGCAAAACCGGAGTGGAAGCAGCGCACACAGCCTTTCCCCACCTGCCATTTACCCGTATCAGCTTGTTCCATATCGATGCCCAAAATTTTGAGATCCGACTCCTTGGGCGTGTAGGGTTCGGCGCAATGAGGACAGACGCGACGCACTAGCCGTTGTGCGACTACCCCCAATAGGGCATCACTGATTAATCCGGGATCAGGACCAATGTCCTTGAGGCGCGGA
Organism: Cyanobacteriota bacterium; assembly: GCA_027482985.1. Classification (GTDB taxonomy): domain Bacteria; phylum Cyanobacteriota; class Cyanobacteriia; order Leptolyngbyales; family Leptolyngbyaceae; genus JSC-12. The sequence goes on along the minus strand of JAIXVO010000448.1, from coordinate 7,826 downwards.
ATGGCACTGACGGCATCATTCGTGTGCAGCGTGGTAAACACCAGGTGTCCCGTTAAAGCAGCGCGAATAGCAGTTTCAGCGGTTTCATGATCGCGAATCTCGCCCACCATAATGATGTCTGGGTCTTGCCGCAAAATCGCTCGTAGCCCCCCGGCAAAGGTCATGCCAGCGGCTTCATGCACTTGCGTTTGGGTAATCCGCGGCAGAATGTATTCCACCGGATCTTCCACCGTGACGACATTGACATGTTCCGTCGCCACTGATTGCAGGCTGGTATAAAGGGTGCTGGTTTTCCCAGAGCCAGTCGGCCCAGTAAAAATTACCATGCCTTGCGGTTGCCGCAGCCAGTTCTTATAGATCTCTAGGGTGTGCGGCGTAAAGCCAATTTCATCAATGCCAGAAAACGGATTTTGCCGGGGCAACAAGCGGATGACGGCTTTTTCGCCCCCCACGCAGGGCAAGGTACTGACCCGCATATCTAAACCCAGGTCAGCATCCTGACCGCTGTTGTACTTTTCGCCAATCCGGGCATCCTGGGGGCGGCGACTTTCAGCAATGTCCATATCTGCCATCACTTTCAAAGCCACGATCGCCCGTCTGCTAATCTCCAGCGGCAGCATTGTAATGTCACGCAAAATGCCATCAATCCGATAGCGCACCCGCAACCCTTCCGGCAGTGGTTCCAGGTGAATATCACTGGCGCGGTTGCGTAACGCTCCAGCAATCAGCGTTTTAATCCGCGCAATTTGATCCACCGCGCGCGACAGCAATTCACTCGTAATTTCGCTAATGTCTTCCTGCTCTTGCTGCCCCGTCAGCGGGTTGACAAACGGCTGCACCGTAATTTGGGTGTTGTCCAAACTTTGTGCCCGATACCAATTGGTGTAACTCTTTTCGGTCACGGGAATGATCCGAATCTCCGTCAGCGTGCGATCGCTCATTTTGCGAATATCCGCCAACGAAATCGGCACCGGACTGCCCAGATAAAAACAGTTTTGCCACAGTAACAGCGGCATCACGGGCGGCAGACTATTGCGATCCGGAAACTCCCGCAAAAAGCGAAAACTCACTTCCGGGTCCAGCAAACTCAGGGTCACAGTCCCATCGTCATCGACCAACAACTTGATCGCCTGCTCACAGGTCAACACCCGATGCTTCAATTGTTGCCAAACGGACAGAGTAGGGGAGGTCATTGGGGGAGGGAGGGGAGGGAGGGGGAAGAATGGGAGGGAGAGGAAGGGAGTTGGGGAGGGAGGGGGAGAGGAAGGGAGTTGGGGCGGGAGGGGGAGCGGAAAAGGAGGGTTTTCGATTGGCATGAAGCCGTGAACAAATCAGTAAGCGGGGTCTTCTAATATTTCTTCCTTGCCCTTCCTCTCCCTCAGCTCCCTTCCTCTCCCTTCTATTCCTCCGACTCGCTTTCCATCATGCCATCGGAATTTCGTTCTGGGTCAGGAGATTCGGGGTCGGTGGGAGAAAAATTTACGGGTGGGGTATGGCGGTGGGCGAGAAATTCATGCAGGGCGAGTTGGCGGTTTGCCATGAAGCGGCTCCAAAAGCCGGGGATGAGGTTGTCCATGGTTTGCGCGATCGCCCAGACTTCCAGAGCCATCAGGTTGTAGAGGGCGCGATCGGAGCGTTTCAATTGCTCCAGCCAGCGCAAAATTTCATCCGCGTTCGCTGAGGGAATTTCGGCAGCGGGATGATCGGTGTTCGTCGGGTCAGGGTCATCGGGGAAAGGAGGAGGCATAGCGTCCAGGAGCAGCGGTGAGCCAAGAAAAGCATCTCTGATGTTAAGTTTGCTCACAAGTGGGGGGATTTGCGACATCGGAATTCAGCAAAATGTGTGCGCGGGTCGCGGTGCCTGGAATAATGATGCTGGACTGTTGTTCGTGCCTACAGGCGATCGCTCATGAAGCTGCGTTCATTTTTCTCTGGATTGATAGCCATCGGGGTTGTCCTGCTGTTGATCGGAGCAGGCGGGTTTTACTGGATTACCGCCAATAGCCCCCTCAAAATTTTGACGGCAGGCGCGGGCCAATCCCCCCAGGCCGCCCTGTTTGTGCCCCGGCAAGCCCCGGCGATGGTGTCGTTGCTGGTCAATCCCAACGATTTACAGTCTTTTCTGCAGGTGGTGGCAGCACCGGGGCAACGGCGACAGGCACGGGCAGAATTTACCCAGTTTCAGCAAAGCTTATTGGCGGATACGGGTCTGGAGTATCAGCGGGATATTCAACCCTGGCTGGGGCAGGAAGTGACGTTTGCCATTACGACGCTGGATGTCGATCGCGACTTGGAGAATGGCAAGCAACCCGGTTATCTGCTGGCGATCGCGACGCAAAACCCGGAACAATCCCGCGAATTTTTGCAAGTCTTCTGGCAGAAGCGGGCGATCGCGGGCACCGACCTCTCCTTTGAGCAATACAAAGGGGTGAAGCTGATTTATAACGAAGTGCCAGTGAAGGCAGAAGGCAGGGGGCAGAAGGCAGGGGGGAAGAAGTCAGGCTTTGTCGTGAGCGCCCAGCCGAACGGAGGTAGGAGTCAGAAGTCTGGAGACGTGCGATCGCCTTATGCTTTGCTGCCGTCGCCGTCGCTGGCGAGTGCAGTGGTGGGCGATCAATTTGTACTGTTTGCGAATGATGTTCGGGTGTTGCGGGATGCAATTACGAATGTGCAGGCAGCAGAACTGAATTTGGCGGGAGCGAGTTTTTATCAGCAAGCCTTACAGACTTTGACGCAGCCGAAAATTGGGTTGACGTTTGTGAATTTGCCGGGGGTGTCGGGCTGGTTGGCGACGGAGGCGATTACGCCAGCCCCAGCCGCAGACAAACCAGCAGTCCCGAAGGCACCCGCACAAACGTTGGTGATGGCATTGCAACTGGCTCGTGAGGGCTTGATTGCGGAGACGGCAACGGTGGGAGACAGTAAAATCGCGATCGCGCCCACGCTCTCTAAACCCGTAGCCGCTTTGAATTACATTCCCGCCACCAGTCCGATCGCGGCGGGCGGCACGAATCTCAACCAGCTCTGGCAGGAACTCTCGACGACCCTTACCCACTATGATTCGGTGTCGCAACTGGTAAATCAAGCCCTGCAAGACCTGGAGCAACAACGCAAAATTAACTTACCGAAAGATATTTTTAATTGGGTGACGGGTGAATACGCCCTGGCGCAAGTGCCCACCCCAGAGAATGCCACCGCACCCAGGCGGACTGCCGGAAAAAAACGCAAAGTGGCAGCAGATCCCTTACCCGCCGATTGGGTCTTTGTCGCTGAACGAGATAGCAGTACTACGGCAACAGCCGCGATCGCTCACTTAGATGACTTGGCGAAACAACAAGGCTACAGCGTCGGGACAGTGGCTTTAGGCGAACAAACGGTGTCTGCCTGGACGCAGCTCACCCCTGGCAATCGCGCCGCCAAAACACTAGCGGCGGAAGTCCAGGGAGTCCATACCACCATTGGCAAATATGAACTCTTTGCCTCTTCACTGGCAGCCATGGAGCAAGCCTTAGCCGTCGCGGATGACACCTTAGTCCAGAACGCGCAGTTCCAGGCCGCGATCGCGCCATTTGAGCACCCCAACAATGGCTACCTCTATCTCGATTGGCGCAGCAGTCGGGCGGATCTGCAAACGCAATTTCCCTTCCTGAAAGTGCTGGAACTGGCTGGTAGTCCCTTCTTCAACCACTTACAATCCCTCTCCCTCAGTAGTTACGGACGGCAGAACGGCGTTCAGCGCAGTAGTGTTTTTATTCAATTGCAGTAAGTCAGCAGAAGGCAGGGGGCAGACGGCAGACGGCAGACGGAAAAGACAATCCGCAAAGAAAGCGGACAGTTCGCGATCGCTCATGCTAAAACCGTATACATAGATACACAATGTCTCAAGCCAACAGACACCCCTTCACCCCAACTCCCAACCCCAAGATCCACACCGCTACACCTGTCGAGGATCGTCACCATGAGCTTAAAACATCAAATCGAAATTCATCCGATTAGTTGCCTCAATCCCGCCCAAGGGATTGACATTTGTCCGGTCGATGCCAATACTGCACCGGAATTTCACATCCCCGGCAGTCATGCCACTAATCTGGTTTATATTGCCCCCGGCACCGTGGAAGACTTATTCGTGCATCACTTCCAGACTGATCAATTACTCGTCGTTAAAGGGCGAGTCGTGTTAGCAATTTTACAAGCCAGAGAGTATCGCTACATCTTGCTGAGCGATCGCGATTTACAAGTCGTAAAAATCCCCCCTGGCATTCCCCATGGAGCAATCAATCTGACCGCAGAACCCTGCATCGCCATTAACTCGGTCATTCGGCATGGACAGCCCCACGCCCGCGACTATCGACCGCTCCCGATTCGGCATCCTTACGATCTGAAGATCGTCCGCACTTTACTCGAAGTCGGTTAGCGATCGCCCCCTCACGACTGTACTCTACTCCGCAGCTTCGGTGTCAACGCTTGTCGAGATCGGGGGAGGAGCCGACATCTTATCTTTGAGAGCGCTGAAAATGCCCTGGAATGCAGTTTGTTCGGCGACTGTTTTCCCTTCGTTCAGCAAATAGTCGAAGAAAGTTTGGGCGATGATCGAGAGTTGCTTGCCGGAAGGATAAATCACGTACCAGTAGCGCTGGATGGGGAAATTCTCGACATCCAGGAGCGTTAACTGGCTGGTTAACCCTTCTAACGCCAGGGTGTGAATCGACAAGACTGATACGCCTAAACCACCCGCGATCGCTTGTTTAATCGCTTCGTTACTGCCTAAATCCAGTTTCACTTTGAGCGTTAAATCGTGCTCATCAAATAACTTCTGAACTGCCTTTCGGGTGCCCGATCCGGGTTCCCGCATAATGAACGATTCTTCCGCTAGTTTTTGGATGGGAATATTTTTTTCCTGCGCCAGTGGGTGATCGCGCCAAGCAATCACGACCAGCGGATTTTCCAGGAAGGGGTGAATGGAAACATCCAGATCTTCGGGCGGTTGGCTGAGGATGTAGAGGTCATGCCGATTGTTCGCCAAACTTTCAATCACATATTCATGGTTGGTGACGGTCAGCGACACATCAATGCCGGGATACCGCTGGCAGAAAGGCCCCAGCAACCGGGGAATGACGTACTTTGCGGTCGTCACCACGGCTAGCTTCAGCGATCCTTGCTTCAGCCCTTTCATGTCCGCGATCGCGATTTCAAACTGCGACAACCGCTCAAAAATTTCGCGACAGGTGGTGTACAGTTCTTTGCCGGCATCCGTCAGGTACAGCCGTTTGCCCACCTGCTCAAACAACGGCAGACCAACGGCCTTCGACAACTGCTTGACCTGCATCGACACAGTGGGCTGAGTCAGAAAAAGTTCTTCAGCAGCGCGGGTAAAGCTGTTGTGGCGAGCAACTGCCTCGAAAACCTTCAGCTGATGGAGAGTAGCTTGCCTCAAGAGCGGAATCTCCCAACGATGAGTTCATAGATTTACTTCTATTATTCTAATCGGGAACAATGATTTTTATTTATAAATTATCGGGTTAATATCATAGCCAAGAGTCTATGCTCCCTTCCAAAGCGGCGTTGCACGAAAAGTATTGATGCCGGGGTTGAACAACTATCTGGATTAATTCATCTAGGGATTGTTGAGCCTCCGGCTTCCACTCACGTGCAACGCCTTTCTACCTTTAATTTCATTGCGATCGCCCTGCCATTCAACCAAGCCAGCGATCGTCAATGCGCTCAGAGGGTGATAAAGTCGCAGCTTGTAAGTCGCCTGTCTCGTTTACAATGCCTTTATCCTAGCTTGAACTTTCTGATTTAGAGCGACTTTTTCGGCCGGTCAAGTCCCGGCTATGTTGCTTTGGCAACCCATCGCGATCGCTCTAAGTCTACAGACCTTTTCGATTCACCTTGAGTTTGTTCCCCATTCACTCCTAACCTTTTCGCTCGTCATGGCAGATATTGTTGACATTGCAGTTAGTGCTGGTTCTTTTCAAACATTGGTGACTGCCGTCCAGGCAGCGGGCTTGGTAGAGACCCTCAAAAGTCCTGGCCCCTTTACGGTGTTTGCACCCACCGATGATGCCTTTGCAAAACTGCCCCCCGGCACGATTCAAACCCTGGTTCAAAATATTCCCCAATTGACCCGCATCTTAAAGTTTCATGTCGTTCCTGGCAAACTTTCTCAAGATGATCTAGCGGCGCTGGGGATCGTCACCTCTGTCGAAGGGTCAACCATTCCCATCGACTGTTCTGACGGCTTTGAAGTTAAAAACGCTACCGTCGTCGCCCCCAATATCGAAGCCGACAATGGCATGATTCATGTGATTGATACGGTGATTTTGATGGGCTAAAAGTGCGCTGGGGAAATCTGGGTGCTATCCGCTGAATTGCCCTCGTTCTACTACTCTCTGGATTGAGAAAAAGTGGCAAATTTGCGATCGCCAGTCAGTGACTTTTCAATCGCTAAAATTAGCTTTTTTGATGGTGCACTCAATAAATTTCAAAGTCTCTGGATCTTCTATGGGGATTGAGCATGGTAGATTCTAATGAAAAGCTTAAAAAAATCCCATAGCTGACTCGCTGTTCAATCGTTGTAACTCACGCGATGCCCAAAGATGCCTGCTTTGAGCATCCATTTCTGTATCTTGAATCCTCCCCAAACCCTCATGAGGTGATTTAATGGCTTCCTTCCTCCTCCAGAGCATCTGGTTGGTGCCGCTCTATTCGCTCCTGGGAGCGGCTTTGTCCGTCACCTGGTTTCCCTCCATCACGCGTCGGACAGGCCCGCGTCCAGCGGGTTATGTCAACGCTTTGATGACTTTTACCTCCTTTCTTCATGCGTTGCTGGCTCTGCCCGCGACTTGGAATCAACCCCCCTACGAAGTTTCCTTTCAGTGGCTCCAAGTGGCTGGGCTCAACTTCACCCTGCCGATTCAGGTGTCATCCCTGACGGTCGGAGCCATGATTTTGATTGCTGGTATGAATTTACTGGCGCAGGTCTTCGCCTTTGGCTACCTGGAAATGGATTGGGGTTGGGCACGCTTCTTCTCCTTGCTAGCACTGTTTGAAGCCGGGATGGCTGCCCTCGTGCTGTGTAATTCGCTGTTCTTCAGCTACATGGTGCTGGAAGTCCTGACCCTGGGGACTTACCTGCTGGTGGGCTTCTGGTTTAACCAATCCCTGGTGGTCACGGGGGCACGGGATGCCTTCCTCACCAAGCGGATTGGCGACCTCTTTTTATTGATGGCGGTCATTGCCATTTACCCCCTGGCAGGCACCTGGGACTTTTCGGAGTTAGCTGTTTGGGCCAAAACTGCAAATGTTGATCCGACCGTCATTACCTTAATTGGCTTAGGGTTGCTGGCAGGTCCGATGGGCAAATGCGCTCAATTCCCTCTCCACTTGTGGCTGGACGAAGCCATGGAAGGGCCGATTCCCTCCACGATTCTGCGGAACTCGGTGGTGGTGGCAACTGGAGCCTGGGTGCTGGTGAAGCTAGAACCGATTTTGGCGCTGTCGCCGTTTGTCATGAATACTGCCGTCTTTGTCGGGGCAGTGACGGCGGTGGGTGGTTCGCTGATTGCCCTGGCGCAAATTGATATCAAGCGGACGCTGTCTTATCTGGTCAGCGCTTACATGGGGCTGATTTTTATTGCCGTGGGCACCGGTCACGTCCATGCCGCGTTGTTGCTGGTGTTTACCCATGCGATCGCGATCGCGCTGTTGGTGATGAGTGTCGGTGCGGTGATCTGGAACAGCATTACGCAGGATGTCACCCAATTAGGTGGCCTCTGGTCGCGCCGCCCCATTTCCGGTTTGGCGTTTGTCTTTGGCACCTTGGG
>JAIXVO010000767.1 GCA_027482985.1 Cyanobacteriota bacterium | reverse complement strand
TTACAGGCAAAGTGAATATTGTGGGAGTCATGCACTTTGCTCAAGTGATACATACTGCCAGGTTGTTTTGGGTAGGGCAGGGTATCCTTGCGGCCATTGTGTTCAATGGTGATGTAGCCTTCTTCGATATCAATATTAGGGGTGCCGTATTCGCCCATCGTCCCCAGTTTGACGAGGTGACAGTTGGGAAAATCCTCTTTCATGGCATAGAGAATATTCAGGGTGCCGACGACATTATTGACTTGCGTCATGACCGCATGTTCGCGATCGATCATCGAGAAGGGTGCCGATCGCTGTTCGCCAAAATGCACGATCGTATCAGGCTCAAATTGTCGCAACGATTTACTGAGAAACTCGTAATTCGTGATGTCGCCGATGAACAGATCAATCTGCTTACCCGTCAGATCGTACCAGCGCTTGATCCGTTGCTGAATGGGGGCGATCGGAGTCAGGGTTTCTACACATAACTCATTGTCCCAATGCCGCCGCACCAGGTTATCTAAAATGCCAACGTCGTGACCCCGATTAGACAGGTAGAGCGCGGTCGCCCAACCGCAATAACCATCACCACCAATTACTAGGACTTTCATGTTGCCAAATCGTGCTTGCGGATACTCTGCCAAATCTACCAGGTTTGGGGGCACGCTGAACGAATATTTTGAAGAAGCGATGAAGGAGTCAGGAGTGAGGAGTCAGGAGTCAGGAGTCAGAAGTCAGGGGGCAGAAATGGCGCAACCTGAAGCGGTTTTCCGACTGCCCTCTGCCCTCTGCCTGCTGCCTTTCCCTACAGCGTGGCGAATGCCTGATCGATCGCGCTTAATGCCTGATCAATTTCGGCGGCATTCACGATCAGCGGGGGCACAAAGCGCACGACTTTGGGGCCAGCGGGAACCAGTAACACACCTTGGTTAATGGCAGATTGGACGACTTGGGCGGAGGTGAGTTCGATGTCGGCGCTGATTTCGAGGCCGTTGATTAAGCCCCAGCCGCGCACATCTGCGACTTTATCGGGATAGCGTTGGGCGATCGCGGTCAGTCCAGTCCGCAGTTGGTCGCCGCGTTCCTGGACGTTTTTCAGGAGATGTTCTTGCTCCAGGGTGTGACAGACGGCTAGGGCAACGGCAGTGGCGAAGGGATTGCCGCCAAAGGTGCTGGCGTGATCACCTGCCTGGAAGACGTTGCAGGAGTCTTTGCAGAGCATGGCACCGATGGGAATGCCGCCGCCCAACCCTTTCGCGGAAGTGAAAATGTCGGGTTCGATGCCGTGTTGCTCGTAGCCCCAGAGTTTGCCCGATCGCCCCATGCCCACCTGGACTTCATCACAAATCAGCAAAATGCTCTTCTCGTCGCAAATTTGCCGAATCCGCTGGAAGTAGGCGGTATCGCCTGGGCGCACGCCGCCTTCCCCTTGCAACGCTTCCAGCATGATGGCCGCAACGCGGGGTGTGGTTTGATCCAGTTCGGCGATCGTCTGTTCCAGGGCGGCAATGTCGTTATACGGCACATACACAAAGCCAGGAACTAACGGACTGAAGCCTTTCTGATATTTGGGTTGACCCGTGGCGGTAATGGTCGCCAAGGTCCGTCCGTGGAAACTGGCGTGGGCGGTTAAAATCACCGGATCGGCAATGCCGCGTACGTCATGGGCATACTTCCGCGCCAATTTAATCGCCCCTTCGTTGGCTTCGGCACCGGAGTTACAGAAAAAGGCGCGATCGGCGCAGGAATGCTCGACTAACCACTTTGCGAGTTCACCCTGAGCGGCAGTGTAATAAAGGTTGGAAACGTGATGCAGGGTTTGAATTTGCTGCGTGACGGCGGCCACCATGACGGGATGGGCATGACCGAGGGTGCAAGTGGCAATCCCGGCGACGAAATCCAGATACTCGCGTCCCGCACTATCCCAAACGCGACAGCCTGCCCCTCGCTCTAAGGTGATGGGATAGCGAGCATAGGTTTTCATCACATACTCATCAAACTCTTCCGGCGTGAAGGGTTGGGCAGGGATGGAGGCGGTTAAGTCGACTGGGGTTTGAAGTAGCAGGTCTACGCTCACGGGCAAATTCCTCGCATGAATTAGGCGTGTGACAGCACCCCGACAAGGAGCAGGGATGACAGTATATTCACAATTTTACAATCTCAACCATAGCTGATCTCTCTGCAGAACATGGGGGGGAGGGGCAGAGGTTAGGTTTTGGTGACAATGGGGGTGGGTAATGGGTAATGGGTGATGGGTAAGGGGTGATGGGTAATGGGTGATGGTAATGGGTAATGGGTAATGGGTAATGGATGAGGGGGGCGATCGCGAATCTCTACGCTAGTGTGACTTCCTTGCAACTAGTGGACTGCGGCATGAATTTGTCTAACGTGGGGTGGGCATCTTGCCCGCCCAGGCTAAAAGCCCGTACAACGAATGGTTAAACTAATCCTGCCGCAGTCCACTAGCGCTACTGCCAGACTTGGTTGCGCTCCCACGATGAGCTAGAGGCATTTAAAAAATTTCAAATGAGAGGGCAAAATCACCGGGTTGATTGGCGGAAACTTCGATCACATAGTCGCCATCCATTGGCAGTTGTCCTTTCCAGTCTTTGACGGTGGCTGTGGTGCCGCCAATGGGTTGACCATTGGGCGCGATCGCTTGCAAGTTGGCCTGCCCTTGAATCACCTTCACCAGCACCAGTTGACCACGTTTTGCCCGCAGTAAGTAGCGCCGGATTTGTTTGGGGGTAAGGCTCCCGGTGACGGTAGTGCCATTGGTGCCGCTGGCAAACGTTACGCGATCGGTCTGTTCCTGAATCGGACGAGTGGTGGGCGTAATCGCCACATCCAGGGTATATCCACCCGACCCCGAAACTTGAATGAGGTACTGATCATCGGCAGGGAGTTGCCCCGTCCAACTGCGGGTTTGGTAAGCTGCCGCATCAATCCCCGCTTGGTTCGATCGCAGCACATTCATCACCACCCCAGTGCCATTCAGAGTGGCGGTCAAAATCTGC
>JAIXVO010000587.1 GCA_027482985.1 Cyanobacteriota bacterium | reverse complement strand
GTTTCTCCGGGTTTTCTTGCAAGGATTGGGGCAACACCTGGATGTTTATGCTGCGATTCAATTAGCGCGTGATTTTTTGCATACACACCAGAGTCTTTACCCCTCTACAGCCCTCATTCCCTCTCTGTTTTGCCATCCCGGGGCGGTTCAATTTCGGATTCAGCCGCGTCCGACCCCCGATCGATGGCGTGCCTTCTTACCAAACTGGATCGAAGCGATCGCTCTAGGCACAATCTTCACTCTGAGTTTGCTCACCCCCGTCCAAGATCGATTGCTGGATGCTCGGTTGCTGGCCCAGTCCTACTATCGCAACCTGACCAGGCAAGTTCCGGCACAAACCACTCCGCCCATCGCCTTGATCCAAATTGACGAGACCTCGATTCAGCGCCAGGGAATTGCACAACACCACCCGATTGATCGCCCCTATCTGGCGCAGTTAATCAATCGACTACAGCAGTTGCGGACACCGATGATTGCCGTAGATGTTTTGTTGGATACGCGTCAGCCTGGCGACTCGCTATTAGCGGATGCGGTGCAACGAGCGGTAAAGCAACAGACCTGGCTGATCTTTGCCGCCATGCTGACGGGTGATCGCGAATTGGGGGTCAGTCCGATGACCGGCATTGCCAGCCCAAACTGGACGATGCAGGGGTACACTGATGCGCCGCCGGCATTCATCGAGTTGCCTATGTATGATACCTGCGAGCCAACCTGTCCTTTTTCATACCTCCTGGCCCTGCTCCAAACCGCCCGGCTAAGTGCCCTTCAACTGCCCCAACCTGACCTGAGACGAACAACCGACCTGCGGACAGACTTGTTGCGCCAGATCAGCGCAGACAGTTCCACCCAACCCCAACTGAGACGGCTCAAGCCCATCCAGACTCCCCTCGGGTTGCAACCGCTGGTGGATTTTTCGATCCCGCCCGATCGCATCTATCACCTGATTCCCGCCTGGAAACTGCTCGATCCCAAGCAAGCTGACACCTTGCGAGATTTACCGGAACAAGTGGTCATGATTGCAGGCAGTTGCGACGAACGCCTGGGGTTTACCCTGCTCCAACCCGATTGCGTGTCAGTCCCTATGGCAACTACTTTCTGGTCGCAGCAACGCGGCCTGACAGGCGGCGAGATCCTGGCTTACATGACTCATCACTATCTCACGCAACGCCTGGTCATCCCCATTCCCGATGTGTGGATGGTGGGACTGGCGGGGTTGGTAGGCCAAGGATTTGTCATGTTGCGTGATCGCCGCAAACTCAACCGCCGGCGACTTTCCCCCTACGCCTTGCTGGGCGGTGCCGTCGGCGCAATTTCGATCTATGGGCTAGTGAGTTTACAACTTTTTCTGTCGGGGTCGATCCTGCTGCCCTGGTTCCTGCCGTCCAGTGTTTTTTTAGCCTACGTTTCGTCTGACCTAAAGAAAAACCAGTATGATTAACACGCATTTATCCAATCCCTGGTTCAAGGGGCTTGTCATGTTTAGTTTCATCCTGTCAACGACGATCGGGACGGAGTCTGTTCGGTCTACGGCTCTGGGAAGCCAACCAGAGGCCGGGGCGATCGCTCAGACCAAGGCTCAGTCCAAATCACCCTCTGACTTCTGGCAACGGCAACCCCGACGACGCAACGTGATTCGCGGCATCGTTTGTCCGATCGCCCCAGGGTTAATTGAAACGCTTACCCTCTGGCACGATCGCCCCTTATTCCTGTGGCAAGGGCAGGGCAATCAAATCCGCGTGCGCGACTACAACCAGCGGGATCAAATCCTGTGGGAACAGGCGGTCACAGGACAGTCAGCGATCGCCTATGCTGGGTCAGCAGCGCTACAACCGGGTCAACTGTATCAATGGCAGGTCATCTCCATCGATGCCACTCCTACCAATCGCCCGACCCCAGACAGAAATTGGGCAACCTTCCGCATGCTGTCTACCGAGCAGCGGCAGGACATTGACACCGCCTTACGCAGTCTGGAACAACAATTACAACAGCAAAAAGCATCGGCAGAAGACAGTGCCCTCAGCAAAGCTAACTTTTTTGTAGATCGCGGACTCTGGTCCGATGCGTTACAGGTCATTTCTACGGTCAGTAATCCATCGCCCCAATTTGCCGCACAGCGCTCAACCTATCTCAAATCCCTCTGTCAATCACCTTCCCCCCTCCCGTAGGCGCAATGGCTGACCCCAACCACCGTGCAGGCTTAGCAACTTTCCTGGCAGGCATCAGCCTATTCATGCCCCTGTCTGTCACAGCGCAGATTGCGGGAGATGGCACATTGGGAACTCAGGTCAATGGGGAGTTGACGGCTCCCTGCACGGGCTTTTGCTTGATTACCGATGGGGCTGTGCAGGGGCGGAACCTATTTCATAGCCTGCAACAGTTTTCCTTACCCAATCCCACCGACCTGGCTGGGTTTATCATTACTCCCGCCACTGCCAACGTCATCGTGCGGGTGACAGGGCAGGGCAGCGGGTTTGTCTCCAACCTCAATGGGACGATCGGCACGATCACGCCGACAGGTGCGCTGACACCAGCCAACTTCTTTTTGCTCAATCCCAATGGGGTGATTTTGGGGCCGAATGCCACGCTCTTAGTCGGCGGTTCCTTTCTGGCGACAACAGCAGAGCGAATGCAGTTTCAAGATGGGACTGTTTTTAGTACCCGTGATCCGGCTCCCCTGCTGACGGTGAGTGTCCCGATCGGGTTACAGGCCGGGACCGCACCTGGTCGGATTTTGTCCGAAATGCCCGCGATCGCTGGCGTTACGGGGCTATTCACAGATATTGCCCTGGTGGGTGGCGAGGTTAGTTTGGATGGGTCGTTGCTCGTTTCCCCCGGCAGACGGGTAGAGCTTGGCGGTTTGGCGGCGCAGGGCACGGTCGGGCTGAATGCCACCGATGGATTGAGCTTGAGGTTTCCAGAGCAGGCGTTGCGTGCTAACATCTCGCTGCGGAATGGCAGTGTGATTGACGTGAGTGCAGCTCCGGGCGGCACGATCTCGATCGCGGGTCAAAACATTGAGATCACTGGTAGTTTGCTCCTGACTGGGGTGAATGGGCTGGCGGGCAGTGCTCAGGCTGGCGACATTTCCCTCAATGCGATCGACCAACTCACGCTGGCAGGCGCATCCAGCACAATTCCCAATACGGCTGTGATCAATGCTGTTTTGCCCAATTCAACTGGCAACGGTGGCAAGATTCACTTCACTGCTGGCACGATTACCATGAACGATGGCGCTAGAGTTTTGGCGAATACAACGGGAACTGGCAATGCCGGAGATATTTTGCTTCAAGCGCGCGATCGCGTTTCACTCAATGGCGCCTCTACCGTTGAAAGCAATGTCACCCAGACAGGCGTGGGGCAGGGCGGAACGGTTCAGATTGAGGCAAATGCGATCGTGCTCAATAGCTCTCAAATTCAAGCTCTGACCGCTGGGCAAGGAAATTCGGGTAATGTTGTTCTGGTGGCTCAAGGGCAGGTGAGTCTGGCGGGTCAAACCGCCGCTGGCATTGCCAGTAGCCTGATTACCGGGGTCAATCCAACCGGGATGGGTGCGGGTGGGACGTTACAAATCTCAGCCAGTGAATTGACGCTGACAGATGAAGCTCAGTTACGCAGTGCCAGTCTGGGTCGAGGAAATGCGGGTGATATTGTGATTGATGTCCGCGATCGCGTTCAGTTTGATGCTGGGCAGGCGTTGAGCGTTGCCACCGGAGTCGGAAATGCGGGGGCAATCCGAATTACTGCAACCACATTAGAATTACTGGGTTTTGAGTCTGCACTTCAGTCCAGTACCGCAGGCGTTGGGAATGCGAGTGACATTGTACTCAATATTCGCGATCGCGTCACCCTGGATGCCAGCAGCGTCATTAGTGCAGTCGATATTGGTGCCGTGGGGCGCGGTGGTGATCTTCAAATTTCAGCCAATATCTTTGAATTAACCAATCGCGGCCAACTCAATGCTGCCACCTTTGGGCGCGGGAATGGTGGCAGCATTTTGATTGAGGCGCGCGATCGCGTATTGCTGGATAGTGCCGACGTTGTGAGTTATGTGCAAAATACGGGGATTGGGAATGGTGGCACGATTCAAATCTCGACCAAAACATTGACCGCTAGTAACCAAACTGGGCTGAATACGTTAACCGCTGGTGCCGGGAGTGCTGGAGGAGTGGTGATTCGAGCGAGCGATCAGCTGTTATTGGATGATTCCTTTATTACCAGTCGGGCGTTGCCAGGTAGTACTGGAGGGAGTAATGATATTGTCCTCTCAACCAATCGTTTCGAGTTAACCAATGGAGCCACGATCAATGCCAATACTGAAACTCGCTTCAACGCGGGCGCTATCCGGGTAGACGCAAACTCAATCACCCTGGCCAATCGCCATCCTCAAACCGGACAGCCCAGTGGCTTGTTCAGTCAAACCGGAGGGACTGGAACGGGTGGCAGTATTGTGGCCGATGCCAATTCGATTCAACTATTGCATGGCGCACTGATCGATGTCCGCACGGTTGCCGATGGCAATGGTGGCAGCATTTTCGTGAACGCTAATACGGTCGATTTGCGGCATGGCAGTCTCTTCAATGCCGCGACCGAAAAGACGGGACGGGCAGGTAATATTCAAGTGAATGCCAGAAGCCAAATGGCGATCGCAGGCACTCTGGCAACCGGTGATCGCACCCCACCGACCGCCCCTTCGAACAGCGGCATTTTCGTGCGGTCTATCGGCACGGGTGGAGCCGGAGATATTACCGTGACGACCCCGCAACTGCGGCTGCATCAAGGGGTCATCAATGCGGAATCGGCGACGGTAGATGGTGGCAATATTAACTTGAAGATTCGAGACCTCATGGTATTGCGGAACGGTAGCCTGATCTCAGCGACAGCGGGGACTGCGGCGGCAGGTGGAGACGGTGGCAACATCACGATTCATGCCCCCAGAGGCTTCATCATTGCCGTCACACAGGAGAACAGCGATATTACCGCGAATGCCTTTTTCGGGAATGGCGGGCGCGTGGCGATCGCCGCTGAAGGCATCTATGGCTTACAGTTTCGTCCGCAACTGACCCCCTTCAGTGACATCACCGCCAGTTCGACCTTTGGCTTGAGCGGCACCGTGATTCTCAATACCCCAAATGTCGATCCCAGTCGGGGGTTGCAGGCGTTACCCACGAATCTCGTCGATCCGACTCGCCAAATTGTCCAAACCTGTCCGCGTGGCACTGGTAGTCGCGATATCGGCAGCTTTACCATTACCGGACGGGACAGTTTACCCCCCAGTCCAACCGATTTGCGGCCTGGGAGCCTGCCCCTGAAACCCTTAGCCAGCTTAGACGGAACGGCTTCCCCGCAGGCTTTTATCCCCTTGCCACCGGAGCCAACTTCTCCGCAACCCCAATTTCCCACATCCGCGCCCCTGATTGAAGCGCAAGCACTCGTCAGAACCGCGAATAATGAGGTGTTCCTGGTTGCCAATGCCCCAACTGCAGCGATCGCCCATTTTGCCCGCCCCCTGGATTGCGATGCACCTGCTCCTGCCGCTGCCCCTACCGACACCAGACATCCAGGTGCGCCGCCCAGCTCGCAGTTCCAACCGCCACCGCCGACCCCCTGATTGCCAACCTTCATCCTGATCGTCATGCAACGTCAACTCATGCGGATGATTTTTTGTTTTCTGGTGGCACTCCTCCTCTGTGTGGTTCGCCCAGAATTAATCCAGCGCCCCGTTGCTGCCGCGATCGTGGCGCAAACCGCCGCCGCCGGGGAACTGGAACAACAGGCCCGTTCGCGCTATCAAGCCAGCCAATTTGCCGAAGCTGCTAGCTTATTTCAACAAGCCGCCATCGCTTCTCAGACTCAAGGCGATCGCCTGCGACAGGCGATTAATTTAAGTAATCTCTCGCTCTGCTATCAACAACTCGCTGCGTGGGAACAGGCTCACCAGGCGATTCAATCGGCTCTGGCTCTACTCCCCAATCAGTCAAACCCCACTCCGGTTCAGCAACTCGCATTGGCTCAGATCCAGGATATTTATGCAGACTTTCTGTTAACTCGTGGGCGGATTAGCGAAGCTTTGTCAATCTGGGAGCGGGTGACTCAGATTTACCAACAACAAGGACGAGCCCCGCAAGTGTTAGCGAGCCAGGCAAATCAGGCTAAAGCACTGCAACACCTGGGTCTCCATCGACGGGCGATCGTCCTGCTCCAAGCCCCTCTCAATCTAACCGCAATCGATTCGCGCTTCTGGCAAACCCCACTGGCAGCGCTGCCAGCAACTCCCGAAACCGCGATCGCATTGCACCGCCTCGGTGAATCTTTGCGAGTTACCGGGGATTTAGCTCAGGCAAAACAGGTCATGGAACGGTGTCTGGCGATCGCCCAGCAATTACAGTTACTCGATGTTGTAGCTCTAGCTCAACTCAGTTTAGGCAATATCGCTTACAGCCAATCAGACGATTCAACCGCTGCTGCCTTATATCAGCAGGTCACTCATCAGACGACTGGAAACCTCCGCCTGGAAGCGCAATTAAATCAGCTGAAGCTACTCATTCAGACTAACCAGGTGATTGCAATAAAACAATTAATTCCACAGATTCAACAACAATTTGCGACTTTACCTGCGAATCGAGAATCGATTGAAGCCCGCATTAATTTTGCCCAGTCTTTGATGCAGTGGGGCAAAGACTCAGATTTAAAGGAACCAGCTCAAGTCCTGGCACTGGCGCATCAACAAGCCAGGGAACTGGGAGATCCCCGGCTCCAATCCTCGGCGCTGGGAAGTTTGGGGAGTGTGTATGAACGGGCGGCCTGGGCAACCGAGGGCACTGAGCGATCGCGGCAGTGGGCAACCGCAGCACAGTTAACCCGGAGTGCCTTGCAACTGATTCAACCGCTCTCTGCGGGCGAATTAGCGTATCTCTGGCAGTGGCAACTCGGACGGATTCTCACCGCCACAGGGCAGATTGAAGCGGCAATTTCAGCCTATCGTGAAGCTGTGGCCACGATTCAATCTTTACGGGCAGATCTGGCGATCGCCAATCCCAATCTTCAGTTTTCCTTTCGTAATGCGGTTGAACCCATTCATCGGCAACTGGTGAAATTGCTCTTGCAATCAACTCAACGCGATCGCCTCAAAACCGCACGAGACATCATCGAATCCCTGCAATTAGTAGAACTGGACAACTTCTTTCGGGAAGCGTGTTTGCAGACGCATCCCGCCCAGATTGACCAGGTGGATCAACGGGCAGCGGTGATTTACCCAATTTTGCTGGATGATCAACTGGCGATCATCACCAGCTTTCCGCAGCCAGCCACGGCGACCGAGCGCGAATTGCGATATTACAAAACGGCAGTGCCACGGTCAGATATTGAAGAAATTTTGGAGACTTTGCGGGATGATCTGGATCAGGAAACGACTTCCGAGCTAGCACTACCCAAACTTCAGCGAGTCTATGACTGGTTAGTGCGGCCGATCGCGGCAGACCTGGCTAAATCTCCTGTTGAAACACTGGTGTTTGTCCTGGATGGGTCCCTGCGCAATATCCCCATGGCGGCGCTCCATGATGGGAACCAGTTTTTGATTGAACAATACAGTATTGCCCTGACTCCCGGCTTGCAGTTAATTTCACCGCGATCGCTCAAACAAGAGCCACTCAGCGTCTTGGCGGCAGGATTGAATGCCGAACGCGATGATTTTCCACCTTTGCCCTATGTGGAGCGTGAACTACAAACCATTCAATCTGAACTGCCCCATCAAGTCTTATTCAATCAAGCCTTTACCAAGCAATCCTTTCAGCAACGGCTGACCTCTGCCTCTTTTCCCATTGTGCATCTGGCAACGCATGGAAAATTTGGGGGAACGGCTGGGGAAACTTTTATTTTGACCTGGGATGGCAAACTGACCATCGATCAACTGAGTAATACGCTGCAAAGTAGTGAGTTGTCGCGGACACAACCGTTAGAGTTACTGGTCTTGAGTGCCTGTGAAACCGCAACTGGCGACGATCGCGCAGCGCTGGGGTTGGCTGGGGTGGCGGTGCGATCGGGTGCCCGCAGTACGGTCGCCTCGCTCTGGGCCATTAACGATCAGGCGACGGCAACCTTAATGGGTAAGTTTTACAGCGAATTGGCTCAACTCAACCAAACCGGAATTTCTAAAGCCGAAGCGCTACGGCGGGCCCAACTCTCCATTCTCAATGACCCCCAATACCAAAAACAGCCCTATTTCTGGGCGGCCTTTGTCCTCATTGGCAATTGGACTTAGGCGATCGCAGGTCTGCACTTTTGCCAGCCCAATTTTCCATCCTTCTGCAACAGTTTTCTGGTTTGAGTGCTCTCATCACAAAAAGCAGCCCACTTTGGGGCTGCTTCTGTCTGGATGGGAATTGAACTTAGGATGGGAAGTTAACCCGATCAGGAACACCGCCGGGGGCATAGCTGCGTTCCATCTGGGTTAGGGGCTTCCATCCCCAGACATCTCTTTATCATTCGCAGTCGGGGGTAAGGTATGCACGTTGAGCCAGGGTGACATCAGGTTTGGAGCAGGAAGTCAGGGGCAGCGAGGGCAGTGGCTCCGGTCAGGGTGGCAAACCGACCACCGCCGCCCAGTCCGGCAGTCGCGCCATCCGGGTTGTAGAACAAGTCTCCCGTAGCCTGATTGAACACCATGCGGGCAATGCTGGCTCCAGCGAGCGTCGCCCCATTCGTCGCACTATTGATCACGGCCAATTCGCTGCTATTCAGGGCACCACCAGCAGGACTGGTGAGCGCCGTGAAGGTGGTTTTATCCAGGACGATTTTATCGGTGCCGCGGACAAAATCGGTCACGGTGTCTACCCCGATCGCACTGTTGAAGGCGGTGTTGGTATCGAAAATAAATTGATCAATCCCAGCACCTCCGGTTAACGTATCGTTGCCCGTTCCCCCGTAAAGATCATCATTGCCGTCCTCGCCAAACAGTTGATCGTTGCCAGCACCACCCCATAAGCCAGCCAGTTCATAATTGCTGCCAAAGGTGAAGTACCAGTGGTAGCCGGACTCATTGCCAGCCCCGCCCCGCAAGATATCATCGCCGTCGCCACCTTCTAAGCGATCGAACCCAGCACCAGCAGTAATCGTATCGTTTCCGGCACCACTCCGAATCCAGTTTTTACTCAAGGCCGCAACAACATTCAGCACATCATTCCCACTACCTGTCATCACATCCAGGTTTTCGATTTCTCGAATTGTCCCGCCATTGAACAAAGTGCCGCCCGTGAAATTGGAGTAGGTCATTGTGATTGGTGTAGTTGCCGCATCAAACCGCAGACGGGCGACATCATTGCCTGCGCCGCCCAGGAGTTGGTTGATGCCCTCACCCCCATCGAGAAAATCATCCCCATCGCCGCCATCCAGTAAGTCATTTCCGGCTTCGCCATAGAGTTCGTCATTGCCACCTTCGCCGTAGAGTTGGTCGTTCCCAGCTCCACCAAATAAACCCGCCTGGTTGTAGCGGAGATACCAGAGGAACCCGCCATCCTGCCCATTGCCACCCCGCAGGATGTCATCGCCATCGTTGCCATCTAAGCGATCGCGATCGCCGGCCCCACTGCTCAGCGTATCGTTGCCCGCCCCACCTCGTAGCCAGGTCGGTGTGGTACTGGCGGCAAAGTTGATCGTGTCGTTACCACCGCCACCCACAATGTCAATATTCTCGAAATTGCTGAAGGTGGTGGGTAAGCCCGTAATGCCAGCCGTAGTGACAACCAGGTTCAGGGCATCAGTTCGAGCAGACAAATCAAACGTGAGCAAGTCATCACCCAACCCACCATCGAGAGTGAAGCCCGTCGATCGCACTGTTACAGAATCATTTCCAGCGCCAGTATTGACAACCCCACGTCCGTCGATCACGATCACATCATCTTGAATGGTGCCTGTAATCTGGAAGCGATCGATGCCGGAAAATACGATCGTATCTAACCAACTCCAGTCAAATCCGGAGCGTCCGGCTGTTCCGTAGACTCCTTCTGCATCCACGTTAGCGATTTCAGTAGTCATACCACGTCCCGTGTCACCAATGGAATAATCTAAAATCAGCAGGTCATCGCCAGTCCCGCCATTGACCTGATCTTGCTGTCCCAAACCAGGATTGATGCTGTCGTTGCCGGCTCCGGTGTTGAATATGTCATTGCTGCGAAATGCGCTACCATTCACCATTCCAGGTTGAGTGATGGTGTCACTACCGCTACCTGTCGTGATGTTGAAGACTTCAAAATTAATTGCAGAGACGATCCCAGCAATATTGATACCATTGCGGAGATTGGCGATCGCGAGATTCGCGGCGGTAGATAGTTCTAATTCCAATGTGTCGATTCCCGCGCCACCATCCAAAGTATCCACGCCAAACCAACTGCGAATGGTGTCGTCGCCATCTCCACCATTCACGCGATCGCTACCGAAACTGCCATCCAGAAAGTCGTTTCCGGCTCCACCGTTAATGGTGTCGTTGCCAGTCCAGCCGTTGATGCGATCGCTGCCCGTGGTGCCGTTGATCGTGTCATTTCCGGTTCTCCCGGCCAGCACGCCATCAAACACGGAGAGAAAGTTGGTTTTTCGCAATAGTCCCAAGGTGCCAGCCAGGTTGGGATTGGTGGCCAGGGTTTGGTTGATGCGGCTATCAAAGTCTGCCTGAGATAGACCAAAGCGATCTTCAAAGGCATCCAAGCCCATGACGGCGAGATTCCAGTATGTCAGGGCAGCATCAAAGCTGGTGGGCGCATTGGTTCGCAGGGTGTTCAGAATGGTGTCGAGACTGGTGCCAGTGATCAGGCTATCTTGATTGTGATTAAACACGACCTGTGGAAATAGATGCCGCATTGGCCCCTGTACCAGCAACCGCCCTGCCAGTTGACGAACCAACCGATCAAAGGTTTGTTCCAGGACGG
>JAIXVO010000093.1 GCA_027482985.1 Cyanobacteriota bacterium | reverse complement strand
GATCACAAAAAACATCCGGTTCTCATCATGTCATATCGGTTGCCGTTGCTCACGGCTGTGATTGCTAAACCGGGGGAGCAAGCGCCTGACAGATGCCTAATGGCTATTTTATTTTTGCGCGATCGCGATTAATTGCTGCAAAATGGCTTCCAGGGCAACAGTCGCAGTGATCTGGTTAAACTGGCTCATTGCCTTAGCTTGACCCCGCCGAGCGATCGCCGCTGCTTGGTCTGGATCAGCTGCCAAGAACGCCAGTTTATCCGCCAGATCCAGCGGGTTCTCGGATTCAAATTGGAGCGCATCCTCACCGTCGGCAATGATTTCGCTGGCTCCCCCGGTACCGCTCGTGACTAGGGTTAAGCCTGCCGCCATTGCTTCGATCTGGCTGATGCCAAAGGGTTCTTGAAAGCGCGACGGAAACACTAAAACATTGTGACTTTTGTAAAGTGCCACTAAGTCAGAGCGGGACAACACGCCGCTGAATTGAATCTGATCCGCCAAGCCTTCGGCGTTGACAAACTCCTTTAAAGTGGCGACAAAGGCGGGATCGAAGGTGTCTCCCGCGATCTCGGCGCTGAAGGGAATCCCCATGACCTTGAGAAGACTCAGGGCTTCGACCAAGACATCTGCCCCTTTGTAGGGCATGACCAAGCTGGCATAGGCAATCCGCAGGCGATCGCGGGGCGGCAACTGGGCTTGATAGAATGCCTCCACTACGGCACCGGGATACACCGTTTGCGCAGTCGCAGTGGGGTAGCCTGCCTGCTGGAGCGATCGCGTCACCCAGTGGCTACAGGTCACATATTGAAATAGCGGAGTTTGCGGGGCGAGTTCGCGGGCATATCCCGGCAGCGCATTCATCACATAATGCACCGTTGGAATTTGAGCCGCCAGCAAGGTTTGAATCGGAATCGTGTGGAGTAAATCAATATTGCCCACCAGCGCCACATCCGGTTGAAAGTCTTGCAGGTGGTGGGTCATCACCTCAACATTTTGGGCAAAAATCGGTTCGGCCTGAGCTGGGGGAAACCATTTACTCCCCTGCCCTGAGATCCATTGGCCCGCTAAGATTAAATCGCGAAAAACCGCTGGGTCAGGATAAGGACTCGTATGCTCCGCCGCAAATTGCGGCGTGTTCGAGGTGAGGACGCGCACGACATGGCCGCGATGGTGCAAGCTGCGGGCAAAGTCAGCCAGCGATCGCTCATAGCCGCCCAAAACTTGCGGGGGATATAAATTAGAAATCATCAGAATGCGAGTCATCAGGGCTTCCCCAAAGTCAACCCGCAGCCTGGGCGAGATGACACTTCTCAAAGTGAACCAGGGTATTTTAATCAAAATACTGGAGGACAACGGCAATGCTAACGCTCTTTTCTCGGTGCTTGCTGGTCGGGTTACTCAGCAGTGCGATCGCTGGCTGTGCCACGCTAGCGCCACCCCCTCCCGCGGCCCCTGCTCCCGCCGTCACCGCGCCCATCAATAAAGCCAACCAAACTTCTGATCTGGTCGAGGAAAAAGCCAAAGAGCGGGAACAACTGAATCCCGAAGCGCAACCGTCGCCTAGTCCCTAGTGGGAAAGGCAGAGGGCAGAGGGGTAACACCCTGACCGGGGTATTTCTTTCTAGACATTTTGATTAAAGGCGGGAAGTTTTCTCACCGAATTTCCTTTCGGTCGAAGGGCAGCGGTATGATGGGGCAGGGTGCTGGATTGAGCCAGGATCAACGCTGGATGTTGGGCTGATGCCGTGGAAGGGTGATGATTGGGTATCTCAAAGGAACGATCGCCAGTATTCAAAAAACTGGCAACCGGGTCATTCTCACCCTCGATGTGAACCAAGTGGGGTACGACGTTCAAGTGGTGCCACGGGTGCTGCAAGCCTTGCCCGCGATCGGGGAAGCCACGCAGATGTTCACCCATCTCCATCTCCGTGAAGATCAGGTGACGCTGTTTGGGTTTAGTGCTGCCGCCGAGCGCGATTTATTTCGACAATTGGTGAGTGTGAGTGGGATTGGGCCGCAACTGGCAGTCGCCTTGCTGGATACGTTGGGCTTACAGGAGTTGGTGCAGGCAATTGTTTCTGGCAATACCCGTGCCCTCGCCCGCACCTCTGGAGTCGGCAGCAAAACGGCAGAACGGCTGGCCCTGGAACTGCGCTCCAAACTGGCCGAGTGGCGGCAAGATGCGGGGATGATCACCACGCCCTCGGCTGGCCCTGTGCTGAGCATTCAAGAAGATGTGGAGATGACTCTGGTGGCGTTGGGCTATACTTCGACCGAAATTGCTCAGGCATTGCAAGCCGTGGGGCAAAGTACCACCCTGTCCAAACGGGACAATGCCGAGGAATGGATTCGGGCGGCGATCGCCTGGCTCAGTCAGTAGCAGGAATCGGTCAAGATTGCGGGGCTGGTGTTGACAGAGGGGAAAGGTGCCAGCCATGATCTCGACAGTTCCATCAGGTTTTTGGGTCAGGCTACCGCCGTTTGGGTTTCAGCAGGATCGCGATCACGCCCTCTAGAGTAGAACTTTTTGCAATGAATTCAAATGAGTCGCCAGCGGTGGTTCCGTCTCCTGCCCCCGATGTGCCTATCAGGATGGGGAGGGTGCCCCTATATCTGGTCATGGTGGTGCCCCTTGTCCTGCAAATTGTGGGCGTGGTGGCGATCGTCGGTTGGTTGTCGGCACGGAATGGGCAACAGGCAGTGCAGGAGGTTGCCGCGCAACTCCGGAGTGAGAGCAGCAGCCGGATTCAGCAACATTTGAATAGCTACTTGGCGGCACCGCTCCAAGTCAATCAAACCAACGTGGCGGCGGTCGAACTTGGCTTTTTAAACCTCAAGGATTATCCGACAACGGGCAAATATTTCTGGCGGCAAATGCAAACCTTCAATGTGGGTTTCATTAGCTTTGGCACGCCCACGGGTGACTTTATTGGGGTCGAGCGGTTGAATCAGGGTGGGTTCGAGATTAACGAAAAATCAGCAGCGACCAACAATGTAATGACGGTTTTCAGCACGAATCAGCGGGGTGATCGCGTGCGACAGAAGAGTATCAGTCCCACCTACAGCCTATTTCGCGAAGCCTGGTACAGCGATGCCGTGCAAGCGGGTAGACCCATTTGGAGTTCGATTTATGCCTGGGACGATCGCCCCAACGTCCTCTCTATTTCCGCCAGCTACCCCTTGTATGACAGCAACCGCAAGCTGCTAGGGGTACTCAGTGTCGATCAAATCCTGACCCAAATCAGCACTTTTCTCAGTGACATTCGGATCAGTCAAACCAGCAGAACTTACATTGTGGAACGGTCCGGCCAGATCGTCGCCACCTCGCTCCCCCATCAGCCTCCATTTCAGTTAATCAAAGGGCGCGCCCAACGCCTTCCAGCGACCGCCAGTCAAGATCCCTTAATTCGCGAGAGTGCGCAGTATCTGGCTCAACGCTTTGGCACCCTGGATCAAATTCAGGAAACGCAACAACTTGATTTCCAGCAAAACGGCGAACGCCAGTTTATGCAGGTGGTGCCCTGGGGCGATCGCAAAGGGCTGGACTGGTTGATTGTGGTGGTGGTGCCCGAATCGGATTTCATGGCGCAAATTAGCCAGAATACCCGCAATACCATCCTGGCCTGTGCGATCGCCCTAGCGCTGGCAACCCTACTCGCGATTCCCACCTCCCGCTGGATCGCCCGCCAAATCCTGCGGTTAAGCAAAGCCTCCGAAGCTTTGGCGGATGGCGAATTACATCACACGGTGCAGGCTCGCGGCATTACGGAATTAGTGCCGCTGTCGAATTCCTTCAACCGGATGGCTCACCAACTGCGGGAATCCTTCGCCGCCCTGGAACGCACCAACGAAGGCCTGGAAGAAAAG
>JAIXVO010000211.1 GCA_027482985.1 Cyanobacteriota bacterium | reverse complement strand
TATTTCGGGCGCATGGCTATCCGTCTTTGGTCAAAGCGATTGACCTGCTCAGCCATGATTTTGACCGATTGCTGCCCATGCTGGGAATTTTCCCTCCTTAACATGAATCAGCCCTGCCCTCCTACGGGGTTGACCAAGCGATAGAACCGCTCTCGACTGCCCCAACTTAGATGCTGCCAACCGACGGCTACTGCTGAGTCTCAAGCTAGCTTTAGCCTGGGAACTGGTAATGATGCCAATCGCAAACGGGTTGATAGCCGATCGCGCGATAGATCTTGTTGGATGTCGGATTCGCTAAATCGGTAAATAGCGCACAGGACTGATACCCTTTGTCCAACAACAATTGGCTGACGGCAGTCACACAGGCGGACGCATACCCCCGTTGGCGCAACTCAGGCGGAGTGTAGACAAAATTCACGACCCCGACATTTGCTGACGCGCCGTAACCACAAGCCGCTGACACCGGGCGATCGCCCTCAATCCACAAGTACACCGACTGATGCCCAATCTGCCGTCCTGCCCAGTCCCAGGCGGCTTCGGGGGGGCGCACTGCTGCCAATGCCTCCTGCTGATAGGCGATAAACCAGTCGGCAATCAAGGCGCGATCGCGGTCTGTCGCCAGGCGTAAAGCTCCATCAGATTCAGTGATAGATTTCACCTGGGTCAATTGATGTACCCGCAACGCCATATGCAGATGGTAAGACTGCCCCGTCAGCTTGTGCCACACTTCGGCAAACAAATCCGCTTCCGCCTGGGACGCATTCACTCCTGCCAGGTGGGGTTCAGCGGTCTGCAAATCCTCCGCCAGCAGAACGATCGCTGCCACATCCTCCACCATCGACAACACCAACGGGAAGGGAGGGGTATGAATGGCTACAGCGATCACCTGCTCCCCTACCTCTACCGTCGCCAAATACGTCGCCCGCAGCCGGGAATTTTCCTCCCGCAACTGCCCACAAATTCGTAATAGGAGATTATGCGCCACTTCCTGCTCTTGCAAAAACGGTTCCGCCTGATCACAAAAAGCGATTGGGTTATCAAATCGACGTAATTGCATCATCACCTCCGGAATGCCTGGAGGAGACTACAGGGGAGGAAGGGGGAATTTGGGAAAGGGAGGGGGAGGAAGGGGAAGGGAGGGAGCGGGAGAAAGGAGACAGGCTTTGGCGTGAGCGCTCAGCCGAACGGAGTCAGAAGGCGGCGTAGAGACGATGCCGTTGGCCCGTCTCGGCGGGGAACGTTGCGTCGCAGGCTCGTCTTGCGAGGAATGTTTTTCCGGAGATGGGACGAAGCGCGCGCGCAGGAAAGTAGTGAGTGAAACGATTTATTTTAATGAAATGCACTATAAATCGAGTCAAATGGGAGAGGAGTCTTGAGCGAAAATCAGTCCAGAGAAGCTTTTCTACGATTTTTGTCAAATCTTTGAGCAATTCTCGTCCTCAACCTATTTTTAATTATGGTTTTTATCACTATAATTAGAAGAGCCTGTCATGGTTATGTGTATGACTTCTGCTCCACCCGTGCGATCGCCCGCCACCTGGATTGACCCCACCCTTACCCTCAATCTGGCAGAAACTAGTCTGCTGACAGATCTGTATCAACTCACGATGACGGCCTGTTATGTGGGAGAGCAGCTCGATCAGCGGCAGGCCAGCTTTGAGCTATTTGCGCGGCGGTTACCTGCGGGCTTCGGCTATCTGATCGCGATGGGACTGGCGCAAGCGCTGGACTATCTGGAGCAATTTCACTTCAGCCCGACCCAAATTGCCGCTCTGCAAGCCACGGGGATTTTTCAGCAAGCCCCGGATGCCTTCTGGTCCTTACTGGCTGACCACCGCTTTACGGGCGATGTATGGGCTGTGCCAGAAGGGACAGCGGTATTTGCGAATGAGCCGTTGTTGCGAATTGAAGCCCCCCTCTGGCAAGCGCAAATTGTGGAAACCTATTTGCTCAATACTTTGAACTATCAAACGCTGGTCGCCACTCGCGCTGCCCGTTTACGAGATGCCGCTGGGCCGACTGCCACCTTGATGGAATTTGGCACCCGTCGCGCCTTTAGTCCCCAAGCCGCTCTCTGGGCTGCCCGTGCCGCTTTAGCTGCCGGACTGGATGCCACCTCCAATGTGTTAGCGGCCCTCAAGTTAGACCGCCAACCCGTGGGCACAATGGCGCACTCCCTCGTGATGGCCCTCGCCGCCACCGAAGGCAGCGAAGCCGAAGCCTTCACCGCGTTTCATCGCTACTTCCCCGGTGCGCCGCTATTGATTGATACCTATGACGCGATCGCTGCTGCCGACGACCTCGCCACCCAACTCCAGCAAGGCACCCTGCACCTGGCGGGAGTCCGCATCGACTCCGGTGATTTGCTATCCTTATCCCAACAAATCCGGCAACGCTTGCCCCAGGTGCCCATTTTTGCCAGTGGGGATCTAGACGAGTACCGCATTGCCGAGCTGAAAGCCGCTGGTGCCTGCATTGATGGCTACGGCTTAGGGACGCAACTGGTGACGGGTGCCCCCGTCAATGGTGTGTATAAGTTGGTCGAGATTGATGACAAACCCGTGATGAAAGAATCCCCCAACAAAGTCACCTACCCTGGCCGCAAACAAATTTTCCGGCAACTAGAGGCTGGCAATGTGACGAGCGATCGCCTGGGTTTAGCCACCGAACCCCCCCTCCCCACCGAAACCCCCCTCCTACAACTCGTCATGCAACACGGCGATCGTCTCCACCCCGCCGCCGCCCTCACCGACATCGCCGCCCGCACCGCGCGATCGGTCGCCAGCCTCCCGCCTGCCGTCCGCCAGTTTCAAGAGCCGGCACCTTTCCCGGTGCAGCCCTCGGCGGAGTTGAAAGAATTGGTGGAGAAGACGAGGAAGGGGAAGGGAGGGGAAGGGCGGTGAGGGAGGTGAGGAATTAGAAGCCATCGGCAGGGTGGGTTGGAGTGGGTATCGAGCCGACACCCAAAGATTGCCGCCAAACCCACCCCGGCCAGAGAATCTGCCATGCCATCCGCCTTCCCTCCTGACTCCGACCCAAACCCCCGGAGAGACATTCCACCGGAACGTCTCTACCCATCCCTTTCCCAACCCCCGGATAGACGTTCCATTGGAACGTCTCTACCCATTCCCCTCTTTATCCCTTCCCCTTCCTCTCCCTCCCTTCCCCTTCCTCTCCCTCCCTTCTCCTTCCTCCCTATGCTCCACCTCGCTCTCTTTGGCACTAGCGCCGACCCGCCAACCGCCGGACATCAAGCGATTCTGGCCTGGTTATCCCAGCGGTTTGATTGGGTGGCAGTGTGGGCAGCGGATAATCCCTTTAAGGGACACCAAACGCCGCTGCCGCACCGGATGGCGATGCTGCGACTGTTGCTGGAGGATCTGGATTTGCCGCAGCAAAATGTGCAGTTGCATCCGGAGTTGAGTCAACCGCGCACGATTCATACGGTGGAGTTGGCGCAACAGCAATGGCCGCAGGCACAATTGACGCTGGTGATTGGCTCCGATTTAGGGGGGCAGATTACGAGTTGGTATCGCAGTGCGGATTTGCTGCGGGCGGTCAACTTACTGATTGTGCCCAGACCAGGCTATCCTTTGAGTGAGGCTGGTTTAGAGGCGTTGAGACAGCAGGGAGCACAGGTCGCGATCGCCGATCTGATGGGGCTGGAGACCTCATCGACGGCCTATCGAGAACGCGGCGAACACCACGGTCTGACTCCACCCATCGAAGCGTACATTCATCGGGAGCACCTCTACCCATGCCAGGACGTTCCCAGAGAAAAACAGGCAATTCACTAAACCCCGCCTCATTAGCCGACTTCAAAGTGGGAGTCGATAATGTGATCTTTTCGGTCGATACCGAGCTGAATCGGCTGCTGGTGTTGCTGGTGATGCGGCATGAGTCGCCCTTTTTGGGGCAATGGAGTCTGCCGGGAACGCTGGTGCGGCAGGGGGAATCGTTGGAAGATGCCGCCTATCGCATTCTGGCGGAAAAAATTCGGGTACGAAATCTGTACCT
>JAIXVO010000508.1 GCA_027482985.1 Cyanobacteriota bacterium | reverse complement strand
CCAAGCGATCGCCGATGGCCTGCCGATACGTCAAATCACTCAGTTCCAGTCTGCCATCGGTATCCCCTTCATATCCCAGGCGCACATCCGATGTGAGTCGGGGTGCCGTACTTCCTGTGCCGGCCCGTAAGCCCGTAAGTAACTGACTTCGAGCATTGAATTGGGTTAACAGGGTGAGTTGGGTGTTCGTAATGACATTGATCTCAGTTCCAGGATCTTCTAAATCCTGGATTCCATCTACTGGAAAAAAGTCGGCCCGATTTGAAGTGCGACCTTGTACCCCGACGACAACCTGGCCAAACAACTTGGTGGTGGTGGAAAACTGCTGGGCCTCTAATCGTCCCGTTCTTGCTTCTAGAGAAGGAATGCGATACCTCAAAGCCAGCAATTCGGCCTGAAAGATCCGCTGCAACTGTTGAATATCTGCGAGATCTTGCTTGCGGGCTAAACTCTCTGAGGATCTAGCCAAAATTTCATTGACTCGCTCTAAACAAGCGTTTAAGCCTGCGGCAAACTCATACCGACTAATTGCCCGGTTACCTCGAAATCTTTGATCCGGATATCCTTCCAGGCAACCATACCGCTCGACCAATGATTGTACGGCCTGGAACGCCCAATCCGAGGGAGACACATCAGCCAATTGGGCCACACTCGTAACTTGTTCAGCCGCGTCATCGCCAGCTTCTAACGTAAGCAGATCGATTGCTTCATTGGATGTAGCTAATGAACTGGCTAGAACTGAATTGCTGGTGGCATTCTGAAAAAAAGCGATCGCCGCTAACGTGCAGACCATCAGCAAACCTTTCAGGCGCATAGAGCATTCCTAATGAATTTGATAGACTACTTTGTTCTCGTAGTAAAATTTCCACTAGAGTAGTACTTGTAAAAAAAAACACAAGATCAGCCTGACTAAATACTGAGCTTTATATTTTTCCAAGATAAAATATTGACGAATCGAATCAATCTTTGAGTTACTCGATCGCCTTACGCACCAGAATCACGGTGCATTTCGAGTCCCGGGCGATCGCTTCGGGGATATTGCCCTGAATGGCTTGCTGGAGTAAGCCTTCGCGACTGGCTCCCAGGACAATCACATCACATTGATCCTTCTGCGCCATATCCACCACGGCTTCCACCACGGAATTGGCGCAGACTGCCGTGACTTCCACCCAACTTTGGCTGTGTTGTCGTAAAAAGCTGGCTTCTGTTTCTAAGGTGCCGGGATCGTAATCCTCATTTCGGGGATGATAAACATGGCAGAGGCGAATCTTCGGACGGGGACTGAGAGACACCAACGCGGGTAACAATTTCACGGCATACTCCGCATTCGGCCCCCCGCCCATCGGCACTAACCAGCGGTTCAGTTGCGCCAGGTGCAGCGTGGCTTGCAACCCTCCTTCCTCACCCGTGGGCAAGACTGGCGAATGAGTGACAAAGTTATCACCCATCTTGACCAACATCACATCACAATTGGCCTGCCGGATCGCGGTATCGACCGTATCGCCAAAAATTCGTCCCGGTGTGGAAGTGGAGCCTTTCCAACCCATTAACAGCAAATCAATGTGGCGTTCTTTCACGGTTTCCAGGACGGCTTCCGCCACACTATGCGCCGCCCGAATTTGGGTGTGAACGGGCACCTGCCAGACGGCTCCCTGTTTGACGACCCGTTTCAGCAAGCGGCGACTGAGAGTGGTATTGATGGCTGTTTCAGCGGGTGCAGCATGGCGGGGCACGATCACAATTTGCAAACACTCCACTTCATACTTAAATTCCCGCGCCACCACCAGCGCCAACTTGAGCAAGGCTTGCG
Organism: Cyanobacteriota bacterium; assembly: GCA_027482985.1. GTDB lineage: Bacteria > Cyanobacteriota > Cyanobacteriia > Leptolyngbyales > Leptolyngbyaceae > JSC-12. The sequence goes on along the minus strand of JAIXVO010000508.1, from coordinate 8,264 downwards.
CTGTTTGGGGATTGCTCAGAGGGAGCAGTAACCGCCCTTGCCCCACAGCGGGCGATCGCGTTTGGTACACCACATAGGACGGCTCCGGTTGCGGTCCCACCCGACTATTCTCGCCCCGCAACTTATCCGCCTCCACTCGCAAAATGTCACTGCGGGTAATGATGCCCACCAATTTGCGATGTTCGATGACAGGCAACCGCGACAATTTGTATCGTGACAGTAAGTATAGGACGCGACCCAGGGTTTCATCCGGCGCAACGGTGATTGGGCGGGGGGTCATGATGTCCCGCAGGACGGCAGTTCCCGGCAATTGGCGTTGAGCCACTTTGTCTAAATCCGTCTGGGTCACAATCCCGACTAATTTGCCATCATCCACCACGGGAAAGCCGCGATGGTGAGAATTGGAAAAAGCCGCGACGACTTGCTCCAAGCGCAGCCGACTGTCCAGGGTTTCGACCCGCGTTTGCATCACCTCTGCCGCTGTTAAAGTCGCCCACAGTCCATCATTGATGGCATCGGGGTCGAGGGAAATGCCTTTTAACTCCAGCAAATGGGTATACAGCGAACCAGGTGCCAGCCGTTCTGCCACTAAGTAGGCGGTCACGGCACAAATCATCAGAGGCAGGATCAGGTTGTAGTTGAGGGAGATTTCAAACACAATGACGATCGCCGTAATCGGCACCTTCGCGACCGCCCCAAAGAACGCTCCCATGCCCGTGAGCGCATAGGCGATCGGTTCTGTGGTGGGCAGAACGGCGATCGCCCCTAAGCCCACTAACTTACCCAGCGCTGCTCCCAGCACTAGGCTAGGAATGAACAGTCCCCCCGGTGCTTCGGCACTACAGGCCAGCACCGATAACCCAAACTGCACCACAAACGCGCCCAGGATAATGCGCCAATCATTCGTTTCCGTCGCTAAAAAGCCTTGCAGGGTGGTGGTGTCGCGAAACACAGTCGGCAGCAGGGCGACGGCTCCTCCCGAAATGCAACCCGCCAACCCAATTTTCCAGGGCAGACTAATGCGGCAATACTGGCGATTGAGTTTCAGTCCCGCCAAAATGCTGCGATTGAACAGCGCTGCCAGCACGCCCGTCAACACGCCCAACACCAGGAAGAAGGGAATTTCTTGGGGCGAAAAACTGGTGCGACTGACCAGGGAATGCATGCCCAGACTGAGACTTGGCCCCGCCAGGACGCGCGAAATCACGCCCCCCGTAAACGAGGCGAGAATGGCAGTGCCGAGGGTGACACTGGAGACATCGTGAAGCAATTCTTCGATCACAAACAATACCCCGGCGATCGGGGCATCGAAGCCAGCAGCTAACCCGGCGGCGGCACCAGCGGCAATCAATTGGCGTTGATGATCGGGTGAAGCCGGTACCCAACGGCTCATTTGCGCTGCGAGGGCGGCTCCAATTTGAACCGTCGGCCCCTGTCGCCCTAGGACAATCCCCGACCCGATCGCCAGTAAACTACTCAGCAGCTTGATCACCGCCACTCGCAAATTCAAGGTAATTGGCACATACCCCAAAGCGGCTTTCACTTGCGGCACACCGCTGCCAGCCGCTTCTGGGGCAAACCGCTCAATCAGCAACCCCGCGCTACTGCCCCCCACCAGCCCGATCGCCGGTAAAATCAGCCAGGCTGGGCCCCAAGTTGCCAGGCGCAAGCGCCATTCGCTGAACCAATGCAACCCCTGTTTGAGTAAGACCGCCGCGACTGCTGCGACGAAGCCAATCAGCACTGCTTCCAGGATGGCAAGCCGCTTCGGTTTAAGCAGTTGCTGCATCAGATTCATGCGTGAGGCCGACTGCAAAAAAGACTTAATCAGGGCATACCACCTTGAATCTTCGATTCATTCCACTCGAAGGACGAGTAAAGTCGTTCATTGGTAATTTTAAAGGGCTTTTGACCTGGGGTTGCCGGAATGCGATCGCAATTCCTGTCTGCCATGATCGTTGGGAGGCAATCCGGCTCGATGCTGGTCAGCCTGAGCCAATTCGGCAAATCCAGGGCTGCTGGGGCAAGTCACTCCCGCGCACTCCCGGCCAACAGGGTGAGCGGCGGCGGCGGTTCAGCGGTCATCAACTACTCGTAGCAATTTGGCTGTGATCGCCAGATTGACCATAGTGAGATGATTCATGCGTCCGTTTTTTATGTCAGCGGGAGAATCAGTGGCGCGATCGTCTATCAACGATAGACTGCATAAAATCGGTTGAGAGTGTTGCTTGAAAAATTATTTGTATCAATGTCAGAGTCTTGATGTAGGATGGTTCCAGACAAACTTCAAGGTTGATGTTTATCAATTCAAACTGTCTGGAATTGAACTGAACCCTCAATCCCTTGGAGTCCGGTTAAACTCTTTTGAAGCAGCAAGTGAATGTCTAAAAAGAAGAAGTCTGAACCTTTGACGGGCGAGTCTCTCCTGAAACGAGTCAAAGAACTTGAGAGTCTGAGTAAGGAAGATAAAGCTAAGGAGTGTGGCTATTTTACGGTCACTAAAAGTGGTGTCGAACGCGTCAACATGATGAAGTTTTTGAATGCGTTAATCGATGCTGAAGGGATTGAGTTGGATGGTAAGTCCAGTGCGAATGGGCGGGGTGGACGCAGTGCAAGTTATCGGATTAGTGTGCAATCCAATGGCAACTTGCTGATTGGTGCCGCTTACACGAAGCAGATGGATTTGAAGCCAGGGGATGAATTTGAAATTTCTCTGGGGCGGAAACATATTCAGTTGAAACAACTGGATAGTATGGAAGACTAGGACGCAATTGTTGGGCTCTTTATCGTTGCTGCTATGAGTTTTTTAGAGTCTGTAGATTGGATGACAGTGGCACCTGGGCTGCTCGCGATCGCGATTTTTCTGGGTGGCATGACCATGATGTTTACGGGTATTTGGACGAGTCGCAACCGCTAGGTTTTGTTGTCGTCCAGTTACCTGCCCCTAACCCGCTAGGCCGATTGCTTCATCACAGGAATGAGAATCGGTTCTGAAGCGGGTATTTTCGTGTTCAATTGGCGATCAAGGGAGGCTTGCGTAATCGCCAAACTACAGGCCAGGGCGATTTGATCCTTGTCTAAGATTCCGATCGCTTGCTGGAGATTTTCCTTGCTGACAACTGGCAGTTGTCTTAAGCCCCGCGTTGCCATGCGAGTTTTGGCTTCCACCAGTAACTCGTCTGCATAGGCTACCAGGAGTTCAGCAGTACAAACGTCACCCACGGTGGGCATCGTTTCTGCCTCGCCCGTAATCGGAATGACGGAGGCGTTGGCTTCTAAGGTGGCGATCGCCCGATTCACATCTTGCAAGGTGATAATGCCCACTAAGATTTGAGCTTCCCCTAACACGAGAGCACTGCGAGCCTGATGCCGCGTCAGCACTAAGCCAGCCTCCAGGACGCTCACAGACTGGGGTACCGTGAGAAAGGTGGTTTGCATGGCATCGGCAACCGTCAGATGCAACAGCATTTCGGCATCTTGATTCGGTTCGACTTTTAACTCAGTCGGCTGGACAGCGGGAATATTTTGGGTGATGGGTTTTAAGCGTTCCATCAACCACACACTCAAGCCCACGGCTGCCATCAACGGCAAAATAATTCGGTAGTCGCGAGTTAGTTCAAACAACAATAAAATTGCCGTGAGCGGGGCGCGGACACTCGCTGCCAATACTGCCGCCATCCCGACCATCGCATAGGCGGGAGGAGCCGCTACATTCCAGGCGGCGATCGCGGGAATATGATGCAACGCCGTACCATAGGCGGCACCTAGAGAAGCGCCCAAAAACATGGCAGGGGCGAATAACCCACCCACCAGTCCACTCCCGGAACTGATGGCGGTCATTAATAATTTTGCAACTAATAAGGACAGCGACAGCAGGATGGGGAATTGCACATCCCGCAACATGGCTTCGATCGTTTCATAGCCAATGCCCAGAATTTGCGGAAACTCCAGCGCCACCCCGCCGACACAGATGCCCCCAATCACGGGACGCAACACCACCGGAATTTGGGCAAACCCGCTGCACCCAGGAATTTCGCCGCGAAACAACCGTTGGGCAAATTGAATGGCCTGGGTATAGACGATCGCCACCAGGCAGGCAAATAGTCCTAAGCCCAGGTATAGAGGCAGTTCTAACGGACTGCGGACATCGTACTGCGGCAGGGTGAAGGCGGGTTGTCCGCCCATGCCAATTTGGGAAATCAGCGCTGCTACGACCGCCGCCAGCAACACGACACTCACTGCAGACGTGGCAAACGTGGTGCCTAAAACGACTTCTAGCGCAAAGAAAACGCCCGCGATCGGGGCATTAAAGCCAGCGGCTAATCCTGCTGCTGCGCCTGCCCCCAGCAACAACTTTTGCCGTTCCTGCGACACCCGTAAGCATTGCCCCAGTAACACGCCGATGTTTGCGCCAATTTCCACACTCGGTCCTTCGGGACCGAGCGATGCGCCAGTCCCCAGCGAGACTGCCGCCGCGATCGCCTTTGCCCCCGCCTTATCGATCGCAACTCGCTGGGAGGATTGTGGTGTGGCAATCAGGGACGATAATGTGGCTCCAAAGTCCTGCCACCGCCAGCGCATGAGGCCGACCACCACGCCGCCCAAACTGGGGATCAGCGCCAGCGTCCACGCGCCCCACCGAGACATTACCCCCATCAAATCCGCCAGCATCAGATGGTGGATTTGACCAATTAGGTAGTGAAACAGCACGACCGCTAAACCGGTCCCGCCGCCGATGACGATCGCCAGGAACAGGACAATGGCTTCCGGTGAGGGGTGCAGCTTATTGAAAAAGGTGGAAAGCGGCGTAGCAGTAGTGGAACGAACTGGAGGCGATGGAGCCGGTGCAGTGTCTACGGGCGGGCTGACTTTCATTGATTACAGACAAAGGGTGAGGCAGAAGGATCGTTGGGGTGGGAAAGGGTCGGGTCGCGCTCACGTCGTAGTCTGCCACGTTGCACAGGGCGACGGCGATAGCAGCGGAATGAAATATTGTATAATCTCAGTTCTGTTTCTATTCTAGAGTGCGGGACTGTTCTCTGGAAAGAAGGAATGGCAAGGTTTTCCGAAATTTTTTAGCGTGATTTTTTCCCTGCCGCGATCGCCTGAACCAGAGCGGGAATCCTGAAGCTAGATCGGGGGCTAAACTGTAAAACTTAAGCTGAACTGCTAGAAATTCCCGCTAGACTAAGGCAGAATGATCTGGGTTTGCTGTTGCCTCGTTCGCCATTTCTACTGAAATTATCTGGAATGAACGCTCCCACGTTTGATGCTCATCCGTCTGTTTGTCCGCTGTGCCAGCACTCCAGCCTCATCCAACCGCATCCGTTATTTTCCGGGTTGGTCGTCTGTGAACACTGCCAGGAAAGGCTTGTGGTCAGTCGCAATGGTCATTTTGTGCGCGATCCATTTCGGCTCCGGCAGGCCAAGTTGGAGCGCTCGCTCCGGCGTGAAAGTCACCCGTTCTATCGCATTCTGCGGGATCTTAACCTGACTCGCTCGCCTGTGTGGGGGGCACTGTTAGCAGGTCTGTTGCTCCTGGGCGTGGGGACACTGTTTGTCGATCGCTGGAGTTTGACCGCACCCAACGCCGCTCCCCCGGAGTCTACGGAAACCTCCTGACGCTGGACTACAAACGGGCTGCTCAAATGTCCCCAATTCGCTAGATACTGGTTCTGAACCGACAGAGCGAATGTTATGCAGTTGATGTTTGTGCCAGTTGAAGAATTTTATTTCGCCCTGACGCTGGCCGTCAGAACCCTGGAGGACATCCCCACTCCCGGTTTAGCCGCTGCCGTCGAAGCCAAGCTGAAACACGAGTTAGGGCAATCATCAACCGTAGCCGCTGCTTCCCAAAACACCTACAACTACGTGTTTAAGGTGAAAGATATCGATAACAGTCCCAACCCCCAGTTGATGCTTTCGATTTCCGACTGGCAGGGCAATTTGCGCCTTAGCAGCGATTATGGCTGGACTTTGGATAGCGATCGCAAACCCATTCGCACCGAGAAATTCGAGCACCGCACCGTGTTTGCTGAACAGGTGAAGGCGCATTTGCAGGAGTGGTTGGAGATGCCGATTGGGTAGGAGTCAGGAGTCAGGAGCCAGGAGAGAAAGGAAGGGAGATGGCGGGAGCGGAATGGAGCGAAATCGTAGAGACGTGCCGCTGGCACGTCTGTGATTGAGGGCGAGGCGGTGGTGTGGTGGAGCCGTGTGATGGGTTCACCGCTCAAAGGTCTTTCTCTTCTGCCGTCTGCCCTCTGCCCTCTGCCTTTCCCAATCAGCCGATCGCGGTTTGTAGTCGATCAGCCTGCAGATCGCGACCAATGAAGACGAGTTTGGTGGTGCGGGCTTCGTCGGTTTGCCAGGGGCGATCGTAGAAGTAATCGAAGCGATCGCCGACACCCTGCAACACTAACCGCATGGCTTTGTTGGGGACGGCGACAAACCCTTTAATGCGATAAATTTCCTGTTCCTGGACGGCTTGCTTCAACCGTTGGATGAGGGGGTCGGGTTCAAAACTGCGATCGAGGATGAGGGGAATCGAGTTGATGTCGTCATCGTGATCGTGTTCGGCTTCGTGATCGTGGTGACTGGGGCGGCTGTCGAGGTGATCTTCGACGGCGGCATTGAAGCCCAGCAACACTTCGGCTGGAATGGCACCGCGATCGCAGGGCACAATTTTCACCCCTTCACGGAGTTCCTGCTGGAGCCACTGTTGCACTTGCTGTTGCTGTTCCCCATTCAGGCGATCGCCCTTCGTCAACAACACCAAATCGGCACAGGCCAGTTGATCTTCAAATAGTTCTTCAATCGGGGTTTCGTGCTCCAGGCTGTCATCTGCTAACCGTTGGGCTTCCAAGGCTGCCAGGTCGCCCACCAGTTGCCCAGTCGCCAAGGCTTCGCCATCCACCACCGTCACCACGCCATCGACGGTTGCCCCCGTGCGAATTTCGGGCCACTTGAACGCCTGCACCAGCGGCTTGGGCAAGGCTAACCCAGACGTTTCGATCACAATGCAATCCAGGTCTTCTCGCCGCTGGAGTAGGGTTTGCATCATCGGCAAAAATTCTTCCTGCACGGTGCAGCACAAACAGCCGTTGGTCAGTTCCACAATCTTGGCATCCGCCGGATTGCCATCTTCGTCGCATACCTGGCAGGATTGCAGCAATTCCCCATCAATGCCCACTTCCCCAAACTCATTCACCAGGACGGCAATCCGGCGACCCTGATTGTTCTGTAACAGGTGCCGAATTAATGTCGTTTTACCTGCGCCCAAAAAGCCTGTGATGACTGTGACCGGAATTTTATGCATCGTTCTTAACTGCCTGCTGTCGTTGCCAGAAGCCTTAATTTATCACGATCAGCCAAACTCCCGAACGATCGCCCAGCGCCCAGATCTGCGACTTCTGCGAGAAGTCGCAGATCTTTAACTGCTTTAACCCCGATCGCCCCTCGCGATCTGAGCGGATTTGGGCAAGATGCGATACCCTTGTATGGCAATCCTGATCGGTTGTTGCCCTGCGATCGCGACCTTCACCCCTGCCGCCATGACTCAAGCTAAAGAGTTTCTCAGCCTGCTCAACGATTCTCAGCGTCAAGCCGTCGAACATCATTCTGGCCCGCTGCTCGTTGTCGCGGGAGCAGGTTCGGGGAAGACGCGTGCCCTGACTTTTCGGATTGCGAATCTGGTTTTAAATCATCACGTTGACCCGGAGAATATTCTGGCCGTCACCTTCACCAACAAGGCGGCGCGGGAGATGAAAGACCGGATCGAGAAACTGTTTGCCGATCAACGGGCGCGGAGTGATTACAGTAAGCCGCTTCATGCTCTCCCTAACGATTTGCAAACACGACTGCGATCGCAAGTCTATAAAAGTATCACCAAAGATCTGTGGATTGGCACCTTTCATGCGCTGTGTGCCCGCATTTTGCGATTGGATGTTGAGAAATATCAGGACTCGAATGGGCGTAAATGGACCCGGAGTTTTTCGATTTTTGATGAGTCGGATGCTCAGAGTTTGGTGAAAGAAATTGTCACCCAAAAATTGAATTTGGATGACAAAAAATTTGATCCAAAATCGATGCGATATGCCATCAGTAATGCCAAGAATCAATCGTGGTCGCCGCAGGATGTGGAGCGGGAGCAGCCGAACTTTAAAGGGCGCGTGTTGGCGAATGTGTATAGCGCTTATCAAGACACGTTAGCAGCGAATAATGCGCTGGATTTTGATGATTTGATTTTGATGCCCGTTCAGCTATTT
>JAIXVO010000185.1 GCA_027482985.1 Cyanobacteriota bacterium | reverse complement strand
TTTTTGAGCAGACTTGCGAGATTATCAATATCGCCTGCTAGATTGCGATCGAGGATCAGATGCTTATTCTGTTTCACCAGTTGCGGGTAAGACATCCGCACTCCGGTAAACGCAAAATAAAGCTGATCAAACTGATCTTTGTGCTCCGGCTGACAAAATAGCCCATTGACATAATTCATAAAGTCATATCCAGAAGTGCCCTGAATCTGCCAATAGTCGGGCAATTGCTCGGATAACTCCAGGATTTTTTCAACGGTGATGTAGGTGTCGCCGACTTTCTCCTGCAATCGTTCCAGGTATTGAGTGGGATTATATAAACCATCAATGTGGTCAATTCTTAGACCTGTAAATTTGCCTTGTTCTACCAGTTGTTGAATCAGCGTATGAGTATTATTAAACACCCGCAATTCTTCGACTTTGACAGAAATCAATTCATTCACGGTGAAGAAGCGGCGGTAGTTCATTTCTTCCGCGCCCACCTTCCAGAAGGCCAGCCGATAGAATTGCTGGTCTAGGACGCTATCCAGTAGATTAAAGCTTTCTGGCTGCCCTGCTTCCCCATTGAAGGTGCGAATGTTCTCATCAAAAAACTCATGAATCAGGTCGTTGGTGGTGTAGACCTCCCAAAGTAAGCCTTTAATAAAAGTAATTTGATCCCGGCGTTGCTTTCCGGCAACCTCAGACGGCACATTCTTGAGCAGATACATCACCCCCAGTAGCTTGATGAAATCAGGATGATTCCGCCCCAGCGTGCGAGCGACCTTACCCAAGTTGTAAGAAAAAACTTCGCTATAGGTTTCTAATCGTAGCGGTAATTCTAACGCATAGTAAGTTACTTTCAACCCAGCCTCATCATACTTGAGTTGAATTTCGCCATTCTCCAGCGAAGTGCCATAGAAGTCACCCAGCAAGGGAGCTAAGATTCGTTCTTGACTATTGGCAAAAGGCGCATTCCAACAAACATCAAAATAATCACAATACTCAGAATCAGGACCATTCTCAAGCAAGTCCATCAAGTAATGATTCTCGCTGGAATAGGCCATGTGATTGGGTACAATGTCCTGCACCCAGCCTAATCCTCGTTTTTGCAAGCTTTCAATCAATTGGTCAAAGTCTTCAACCTGACCCAATTGCGGATTCAACTGAGCGGCATCGACGACATCGTAACCATGCGTACTGCCAGTTCGCGCCTTAAAGATCGGCGACGCATACACATCGGAAATCCCTAAATCAGCTAAATAGGTCGCGATCGCATGAGCATCCTTAAACCCAAATTGAGGCGTAAATTGCAGGCGGTAAGTAGCAGTCGGAATTTTCATAGGGGGTGATTGGTAATGGGTAATTGGTAATTGGTAATTGGTGATGGGTAATTGGTAATTGGTAATAGGTAATGGGTAATTAGTCATTGGTGATTAGTAATTAGTCATTGGTGATTAGTAACTGGTGATTAGTAACTGGTAATTGGTAGTTGGTAGTTGGTGTTTGATAATTGACAATTGGTGTTTGTAGGTAAGCTCCATTACCTATTACCCATTACCCATCACCCATTACCCACTACCCATTACCCACTACCCATTACCCATTACCCATTACCCATTACCTACTACCCATTACCCATTACCCATTACCTCCCCTGCTCATACACCACCAGGCTAAAAGGCTGAATTATGAAAGCCTGGTTTGGATTGAGTTCGGCGGGGGCGGTGGACTCAGAGCCAGCCCATTCGGGGGTGGCGGAGTCGAGGAGTTTGCAGGCGAGGTGAGAGAGGGGGAGCGTCAGTTCCGTGGGGGCGGAGGCAAAGTTCATGGCGATGACGAGTTCGGTTGATTCGCACCAGCGGCGCAGGATCAGGGTGTGGTTGTCGTCGTTGCCGATCGCCTGGATGAAATCGCGATCGCGCTTGAGTAAGGCGGGATGAGTTTGCCGGAGGTGGATCAGGTGGCGATACCAGTTCAGCAAAATTTGGTGATTGCCAGTTTGCCGCAATTCCCATTGCAACTTGCAGGCGCAGTAAGAGGCGATCGCTTCTGGGTCAGGGGGTTCGCCCTCGTAGTGAAAGGCTTCAAATTCCTGTCTGCGACCCTGGCGGACTGCTTGAATGAGCTCTGGATCGGAGTGACTGACGAAGTAGGTGAAGCGGTTGGTTTCGCCGTATTCTTCTCCCATAAACAGTAGGGGAATGTAGGGAGAGAGCAGCACTGCACCCGCCGCCAATTTTAGCCCCTCAAAAGAGATGCGTTCAGTGAGTCGTTGCCCCAACATCTGATTGCCGATCTGGTCGTGATTTTGGATGCAGACGACAAATTGAGTGGGGGGGCGATCGCGGCAACTGATACCATGAAACCGATGCCGATGGGGTGCGTATTTCCAGTCATAGACAAAGGTATCTTCGTAAGATTTTGCCAGTTGCGAACATTGTCCAAAATCCTGGTAATAACCTTGTTGATCACCCGTCACGACACTATGTAAAGCGTGATGAAAATCATCTGCCCATTGCGCATCTAACTCATAGCCGCCCATTGTTACCGGACGAATCAAAACAGGATTATTGAGATCGCTTTCAGCCATCAAATAATGTTTCTTCCCTGTTTTTTGTGATAGCTGATCAACGGTTTCAGCCAACTCCCACAGGAAATGTTTTGCCCCTAAATCGTAAATGGCTTGGACGGCATCTAAGCGCAAGGCATCGATATGAAAGGTTTCTAGCCAGTACAGAGCATTGTTGAGAAAATACTGGCGCACAGGCTGACTGTCTTTATCATCAAAATTGATGGCACTGCCCCACGGTGTTTGGTAGGTGTTTGTGAAGTAGGGCGCAAAATGGCTCATGTAATTGCCTTCTGGCCCAAAGTGGTTGTAGACCACATCCAGCACCACGGCAATCCCATGTTGGTGGCAGGCATCCACCAGTTGCATTAACTCCTGCGGCGTGCCGTAGGAATTTTGGACGGCATAGGGAAACACCCCGTCATAGCCCCAGTTGCGATACTTGAGTTCGGGAGTCGCACAGTCATCCCCTGGAAATTGGGCGATCGGCATAATTTCGATCGCGTTGATGCCCGTCTCTTTTAAGTCCTGCAATCGCGGAATAATCGCGGTAAACGTTCCTTCCGGCGTAAAGGTGCCCACGTGCAACTCATACAAAATCATGTCTTCTAGCGACACCCCTGACCAGTCCTGATCTGTCCAGTCAGCGGTCAGTTCCACCACTTGCGAATCGCCATGCACCCCATCCGGTTGGAAAAAAGACGCGGGATCGGGATGGGCTTCCTGGTCATTCAGCAGTAGGCGGTAGCGAGTGCCGGGGTAAACATCCTGGGCGATCGCTTGCCAGTAGCCATCTGTCAACGGTTTCAGGGGAATGACTTGTGGCTGAGGAGCGGTAATTTGCACCGCAACTGAGTTGGGAATGGGTGCCCAAACGGTAAATTCACACTCGCCGTTGCCTAAATAATGAGCGCCAATTCTCACGCGAAAATCCTCCCGGTGGTTAGGGTGCAAAGGGTGATAGACAACACCATCGCCGTTGCTCAAGCAATGGTGTTGACGATTGCAAAGCTTTCTCTATGGAGGATTGTGCTGGAAGTGCAGATTGTTCCACCAGCGTCAAAAGATAGATTTCACGAGGACTAGAGGTAAACCTTCTACAATCAAATTGATTGTGTTGTTCCACGGTTGCTATGAATTCGCTCAATCTGTCTACCCGCGATCGCCTACGGCAAGTGCTCACGGTCTTTGCCATCCTGGGATCATTCGTTGTCAATGCTTTGTCCAATTTGCGCCCTCTAAATGGGCAAAATATTGGCGAGATTTCCAATACGCAATTTGCCAATGTTTTGATCACGCCAGCCAACTATGCCTTTGCCATTTGGGGTGTGATTTACATTGGTTTGATTTGTTTTTGTGTCTATCAGTTCTTGCATCCCCGCAAGCAACATCCCCGCTTAAATGCCATCAGTTACTTCGTGATTCTGGCATCCGTGGCTCAAGCGCTCTGGGTCTATTTCTTTCTGCAACGCTGGTTTGCCCTGTCGGTCGTCGCGATGCTAGCCATTCTGCTCTGTCTCATCGGTGCCTACATTCAATTAGGCTAC
>JAIXVO010000367.1 GCA_027482985.1 Cyanobacteriota bacterium | reverse complement strand
CGCGGGAAGGCCATGTCTCGTGCCCCAATCATCAGCGGCACCAAAAAGTTCGCGAGTCCCGCCAGCACCGGAAACACCCAGAGAAAAATCATGATGGTGCCGTGCATGGTGTAGACGCTGTTATACAAACTGCGCCCAATCAAATCCGATTCTGGCGTAATCAATTCGGCTCGCACCACCATCGACAAAAATCCGCCCACCAGAAAGTAGACAAAGGCAGTGACGATGTATTGAATCCCAATCACTTTGTGATCAGTACTGAAACTAAAATATTTCCGCCAGCCCGGTGGCAATTTCGGCGTTAATTCTGGATCTGAAAGGTTTAACCCTTCGACGGGGAGGTTGGTCATGAAGGAGCCTCTTGAGGATAGGGGGGATTGGTAATTGGTAGTTGGTAATGGGTAATTGGTAATTGGTTGTTGGAAAACGGGGAATGGGGAATTAGGAATGGTTGATTGGGAATTGAGGATTGGGAATTGAGGATTGGGGATTGAGGACTGGGGGTTAGAAATTGAGCATTGAGCGCAGAAGCTAAACTCATTACCCATCACCCATTACCCATTACCAAATACCAATTACCCATTACCCAACTCCCCCTCATTCACCATCGGCGGCGGCGCAGGTACGACCGTTGCCCAACCGGGTTTGAAGCCTTTTTTATTGCGGAGGGTGTATTCCTCGAATGGTTGGTTGTTGGCGGGAACGAGGGGACGAGTGGCGGTGGTGGCGAGCCACTGGCCGTAGGCGGCAGGGGATTCGACGACGACATTGGATTGGTTGATGGCGAAGAAGGTGCCGCTGAATTGGGAATCGCTGATGCGGTATTTGCCTTCACGGACGGGCGTGAACTCAAATTCGACGATGTGATTGGGCACAATGTCCTGCTTGAGCCGAAAGGCGGGGACGAAAAAGCCGTGAATCACGTCTTCCGTCTTCATTGCCAGCTTGACGCGATGATTGACGGGCAGATGCAGTTCCGCACTGGTGACATTTTGTTCCGGGTAGTGAAATGACCAGGACCACTGTTTGGCATTGACCTCGATCGCCGCCACAGGCTCATCCGTCATCTCGGCAGCATAGGCCGACTCCATCCCCGGCATATGCAAATGCACGAGTTCCATCGGTCCTCGGACTGCCATTTGTTCGTAAGTCCAGAAGCTATAACCCGCCAGCATTAGCACGATCGCGATCGGAATCGCCGTCCACACGATTTCCAGCTTCACATTGCCTTCAATCGGGGGGCCATCACTCAGGTCAAACCGACTCACTTTCTGGGTCAAAACCGTGAACACAATCGTGCCCACCACCCCCAGAAAAATCATCGTGCCAAGAAACACCATCAGGGCAAACAAGTCATCTATCAACTTCGCTTCCTGTGTCGCTTCCGGCGGAAACCAGGTATAGGATTGTTGCGCCATCCAGAAGCCCGCTAAGGCTAGGGCGATCGCAACGCCAATGAGGGTCAGTAGGGTTTTCATAGGAGGGAGGGGTGGGAGGGGGAGGAAGGAGAATAGGAGTCAGGAGTCAGGAGTGGGGAGGACGGGGATTGTAGAGACGTGCCGTTGGTACGTCTAGGGAAGGAGGAATAAAGCCTGAACGGGATGCGGTTTGCCGTCCTTTTGCTTGCTGCCCTTCGCTTCTTGAGGTTTCAGGATTTTCCCCCTCTGCCCTCTGCCCTCTGCCTTCTGCCTCCTGTCTTCTGGTTTCTGGTTTCGCCGCTAGCGCAACACGGCATTGGGATCTTGACCCATCTGCAAGACGCGAGCGGCGGTGGTGTGGACACCGAATTCACCGGCGAGTTGAGCGCCTAGGGTGCCGTGCAAGTACATGACGAAGAAGATCACCAGACCCGCGAGGAGATAGCTCCATTGCACCTGGCTGGCGCGATCGCGCCGCCATTTATACCGCTGGAAACCCCGCCACACAGCCATCCCGACGATCAGAGTCAGCAGGATGACACCACCCACGCCATGCCAGAGCATGGTTTCCATGGCATTGAAGCCCCAAGCGCTCACAGTGTCGGCGGGTGGGTCGGCCAGCAGGATTTCGTAGAATCCGGCGGCAACGGTAAAAAAGGTGATGATGGCAGAGGCGAGGATGTTGTACCAGCCCACATCAAAAAAGTTAGCTCGTACTGCGGTGAGGGACAAAAATTTGAGGATCGATCGCTCCAGGGGGAATAGCGCTCCGGCAATGTCGAAGGCAATCCCGATGATGAACAGCCCCAGGGTTAAATGCACCAGGTTGGGATGGATCGGGAGCGAGTAGGGTAAGCCATTTGCGCCCAGTTGCGTCCCGGCTTGATTAATCAACTCAGGATTCATTGCAAGGTTCCTTCTCGAATCGCCTCAACAACGGGAATGGTATGCAAACCGTAGATCCAGACGAGTTTGTCGCCGAGATAGGTCTGCAAGCAAACGATGCCAACCAGGAAGACGCTCACGCCTAAGTAAGCCGTGGGCAGGACTTGCGGATCTTTGGTGCGAATCACGAACCGCCAGCCGGTGAGGGCTGCCAGGAGCGCCGAAAGTGACCAACCGATGATGGTATGCAAATTGAGGGTGGATTTGACGGCATCGTAGGCCAGGGATAATCCGGCTTCGACTTGCCCAAAGATGACGGAAATAAAAATGGCGATCGTCGAGAAAAACAGATTCCACCAACTGACCTCATACAGTCGAGGATTTTTGGTGAGATAACCGATGACATCACACAGAAAGGCAAACAACACCATCGCAATGACAAAATGCACGACGATGGGGTGAATGGTATCTGGATAGGGAAGGTTGTGATCGTTTAAGGGGGGTAGATAGTCCGGCATTTACACTCCTTAACCTTTGTGCTCACACGCTGTAAACCTGGTTTTGAGAGGTTTTCAGGTCACTGAAAGCCACACTCAAAATGTGATCAAGCCACGTATAAACTGGCTCAACTACACTTCTAAAAGATTTACCCTGGAAAAAATAGAAGCTGCAAATTCATAATCTTTTATGCAGAAGCGCCGCTTTTCTCTGTCTCTAGGTTGTTGTCGCGGTTCAGTTAGAGAGTTTTCTTGGAGTTTTTTGGTGTTGCTGGCTACAAACAATTACTGCTAATTCCAAAACAAGGCTGAAGTGAATGCTTTGGGCGGAATTCTTAAGCCAAAGATGCAGGTGTAAAGTCAATGCTGAGGATGCGGGCTGACCTACCACTACCACGTT
>JAIXVO010000494.1 GCA_027482985.1 Cyanobacteriota bacterium | reverse complement strand
TCCTGTCTTCTGACTCCTGTCTCCTGTCTTCTAAATTCCTCTCCCTCCCTCTCCCTTCCTTCACCTGCCTTCTCCTCCCTCTCTCTCCCTACCCCTCTTGCCGAATCGGAATTTCCAGCCAAAATTCTGCGCCTTGTCCCGGTTCAGAAGTGCATTTTAGGAGTCCATGGTGTTTTTCGACGACGATTTGGTAGCTGATGGAGAGTCCCAGGCCAGTGCCTTTGCCGACGGGTTTGGTAGTGAAGAAGGGGTCGAACAGGCGATTGAGGTGGTCGGGGGGAATGCCGGGGCCGTTGTCTCGAATGCGGACGATCACCGATTTCGATTGGTCGGCGGACTGCACGACATCGGTATGAATGGTGATGGTGGCGGGATCCGCTTCGATCTCAGCGGGCGATCGCGTTTGATTGTAGATATCTAAAGCATCGATCGCGTTACTCAGAATGTTCATGAACACCTGATTCAGTTGTCCCACATAACATTCCACTGGGGGTAACTCGTTATAGTCTTTGACGATTTCGATCGCGGGATGACCGGGACTGGCTTTGAGGCGATTTTGCAAAATCAGTAACGTGCTATCGATGCCCTCGTGAATATTTACCCGCTTCATTTCGGCTTCGTCGAGGCGGGAGAAGTTGCGCAGAGAGAGGACAATTTCCCGGATGCGATCGGCTCCAATTTGCATGGATTCCAGCATTTTCGGCAAATCGTCCATCAAAAACTCTAAGTCGATGTCCCGCCGATAGGTTTGAATGGTGGCATCGCGATCGCCATATTTCTCGTCATAGAGTTCCACCAACTTCAACAAATCCTGGGTATATTCGCTGGCATGGGGCAAATTGCCGTAAATGAAATTAATCGGATTATTGATTTCATGGGCAACTCCAGCCACCAGTTGTCCCAAACTCGACATTTTCTCAGTCTGGATCAGTTGGGCTTGAGTTTGTTGCAGAGCTTGTAGAGCTTGCGCTGACTTCGCCGTTTCTTTGCGCAACCGGCGTTCATTCACCGTCACTTGGCCTAACAGGGCATAAAACGAGATGGTCAACCGCCCCAACTCATCTTCCCGATTCATTAATTCTTCACTCTTTGCATTGGTTTCGGCCAGCCGATTACACTCATCCATAATCGGTTGCAATCGCTGGTTCAACCGTTTGACAAAGGAAAAGACGACCAATCCTTGCACAATGGAAGCACCAATCACTGCGCCCAAAATGCCCAACCCCAGAAAACGCCATACGGGTCCCAAAATCACGGATTCGGGCACCACGGCCATGACAATCCAGTTGTTGTTGGGAATCTTTTGATAAGCCCAAAAAGCAGAACTGCCTTCATTGTCGCGCCAATGGATCACGCCGCTTTTTTCGCCTTGCTGCAGCCGCGTTTGAATGGTTTCCCAGAGTTCCTGATAGTTTTTCATACCAGGAAAAGGTTTTAAGTCTAGCGCTTGTTGAGGCGCGGGGGGGTAGGCGATGAGGTTGCCCTGGTTGCTGACCAACAAAAAGTAGCCCGCATCCCGCATTACCGGAACACTCAGTTTGCGACTTAAAAATCCCAGTTCGACATCCTGACTCAACACGCCTAACAATCGCTTTTGCGAGTCATAAAAGGGCATAGAGTAACTGGTACTGACGAGCGTTTGTGGCGGCTTCAGCGAATCTTCGACATAGCTTTGGGGTTCCAGCCAGAGCGGTTTCCCAGCGGCGATCGGTTGTTTGAAATAATTTTCGGTGTAATTCTTGGGGTCTGCTTCCGCCAAAATTGGCGTTTCTACCTGTCCCGTTTGCTTGTTGCGAGCCACATAAGGGTAGGCAAATTGGCGCGAGGGAATAATCAAGCGGTTGTCGGGGGGTTGCCCAAAGCCCAAGCCTGTCCCTAATGGCGAAGTTTGCAACGCCCGAAACATCAAATCGCTATAGACCTGTTCCCGCCGTTCCCCTGCGTTATACAAAGTTTGCACCGCATCCGCGACCGTCCGCGTCGAGGTTTCTAGCGCATTGAAATCCCCCTCCAGGTTTTCCGTTTTCACCTGCAAACTGGAGGACAACTCCGCTTCTGCCTGCCGCGACAATTCTCGATAAGACCAGAAGGTCGTGCCCATTAACCCGATCAAAGAACCACCCACGACGGAGAGAAACAACCGCGACCCCACCGATCGCAGCATTGATAATTTGGGAGAGCGGCGGGTCGGCGCAGCTTCTGGGGTCGCAGACGACAATTGCATGACAGGTCTCCTGGGGCAACAAGAAGTGCCAAGCCTTCTCTAAAGGGATGTTGCTGTCATTATGCCCCGCTTCCGGGAGGGACGCGACAAAGAGGGAGGGAGAGGAAGGGAGAGGGAGGAAGAGGAAGGGGAAGGAAGGGGAAGACAGGAGACAGGAGACAGAAGGGAGGAGATTTTTGGGGGGTTTCTGGCAAAGAAAGTACTCCTGGATGGGTTTAGGATTCGGCAGATGACCTCTCAAACATTGCCAAGCCTGTAGCCGAATGCTGAACCCCTACAATTGGCGATCACGAATTTTTCTGGAAATGGCTCTAGCTCGTAACTTCTGACTCCTGACTCCCTTACCCTCCCTCACCTCCCTCACCTCCCTTCCCCTTCCTCCCTTTCCGCTACCCGCAATTTTGCCGATCGCGATCGAATATTGGCCTGAATCTCGGCCTCTGTCGCGGTGATCGGTTTTTTGGTGATCACCTTGAGGGTTTCGGACTCTTTCAACCGATGTTTGACGATGCGGTCTTCCAGACTGTGAAAACTGATCACGGCGAGGCGACCGCCGGGGGTGAGCCATTGGGGGGCGAGTTGCAGGAAGGTTTCCAGGACTTCTAATTCGCGGTTGACGGCAATCCGTAATGCCTGGAAGGTACGGGTGGCGGGGTGAATGCGACCGTAGCGGTAAGACTTGGGGACGGCGTAGAAAATGGTGTCTGCGAGTTCCGTCGTCGTGGTGAGGGGGCGTTTTTCGACAATGCGGCGGGCAATTTGACGGGAAAGTCGTTCTTCGCCGTAGGTGTAAATCAAATTCGCTAGCTTGACTTCTTCCCAGTCGTTCACAATGTCAGCGGCAGAGAGTTCCTGTTGCTGATTCATGCGCATATCTAACGGCGCTGCGTGGCGAAAACTAAAGCCCCGATCGCCCTGGTCAAATTGTGCCGAACTCACGCCTAAATCCGCCAGAATGCCGTCAAACTGCAGATCTCCTGGATCAAATTGGGCAAAGTTAGTGTGCCGGAACTGGACGCGATCGCCATATTCCGCCAGCGCTGCTTGTGCCGCCGCGATCGCCTGCTGGTCTTGATCCAGCGCCGTCACGCGCACATCTGGAGCCGCCGCCAGAATTAACCCACTGTGCCCCCCGCCGCCCACCGTCGCATCCAGGTAATGCCCACCGGGACGAATCGCTAACCCCTCGACGACCGCTTCCGGCAGGACGGGAATATGGGCAAACGCGATCGCGTTCTCTGGGTCGATAAATTCAGGTTCCAAAGCCGTTTCTCAATCTATTGAGCCTTTCTTATGATTGCGCTTTTCAGCCCCTATCGTAACCACATCCCCCAACCACCTTTTCTTACGCCAAACGATCCTTATAATTAAAGGAGTGTAAAGCAGCCAGTAGAATACTTGAGTTCGGCGTTCAATGGTCGAATCCAGTCATCCATTCGCTGCCACACCAACCCGATCCAGCCTACCGATCTCAAGGGAACCGATTGTCTATGGCAATGATTGAAACCAAAACCGAACCCATGGTGCTCAACATGGGTCCCCATCACCCCTCGATGCACGGGGTCTTGAGGTTAATCGTCACCCTGGATGGAGAAAACGTCGTTGACTGTGAGCCCGTCATTGGCTACCTTCATCGGGGCATGGAGAAAATTGCCGAGAGCCGCACCAATGTCATGTACGTCCCCTATGTCAGCCGGTGGGACTACGCGGCGGGGATGTTTAACGAAGCGATTACCGTCAATGCGCCTGAAAAATTAGCCGGGATTCCCGTCCCCAAACGCGCCAGCTATATTCGGGTGATCATGCTGGAGTTGAACCGGATCGCCAATCACCTGCTGTGGTTTGGCCCGTTCCTGGCAGACGTGGGTGCCCAAACGCCGTTCTTCTACCAATTCCGGGAACGGGAATTGATTTATGACCTGTGGGAAGCCGCAACGGGCTACCGCATGGTGAACAACAACTACTGGCGGATTGGCGGCGTGGCAGCGGATTTGCCTTATGGTTGGGTGGATAAGTGTCTGGACTTCTGCGACTACTTCATCCCCAAAATCGACGAGTACGAAAAGCTGGTCACGGATAACCCCATTTTCCGCCGTCGGGTTGAAGGGATTGGCACGATTAGCCGGGAAGAAGCCATTAACTGGGGCTTGTCGGGGCCGATGCTGCGGGCTTCTGGCGTGCAGTGGGACTTGCGCAAAGTCGATCATTACGAATGCTACGACGATTTTGATTGGGAAGTGCAGTGGGCGACGGAAGGTGATGCGTTTGCGCGGTATGTGGTGCGGATGCGCGAAATGCGGGAATCCGTCAAGATTATTCGGCAGGCTTGCCAAGGCTTACCGGGTGGTCCTTACGAAAACCTGGAAGCCAAGCGGATGGCAGCAGGGCCGAAATCAGAATGGAATGAATTTGACTATCAATTCATTGGCAAGAAACTGGCTCCCACCTGGAAGATTCCTGCTGGGGAACACTATGTCCGGTTAGAAAGCGGTAAAGGCGAACTGGGGATCTTCATCATGGGGAATGATACTGTCTTCCCATGGCGCTTCAAGATTCGTCCCGCTGACTTCAACAACCTGCAAATTCTGCCCCACTTGCTGAAGGGCATGAAGGTTGCCGATGTGGTCGCCATCCTGGGCAGCATCGACGTGATTATGGGATCTGTCGATCGCTAATCGGTTTCTCCATTCATATTTCTTCATTTTTCTGGGGGCAGTTGTGCCCCTTTTTTCATGGGATTTGATTGGGGTTGGGGCAGTTGGGGGCGATCGCACGGGCCTAAATCATCCTGATGAGGGTTTTGCAAGTCCGTATCAAGAAACAGAACCCTTGATATGGAAGCCTCTTTATGCACTTGTTCACCTCCCTCTGCTTGACCAGCTTGTTTCTCACGGGTGTGGTCACCTTACCCGTTAACTCGGCGGCTCAAACTTCCTTTAATTCCACCACTGGTCAAACGCACTTGGTGCAGAAACGCGGCCAACCCAAACACCGGGGCAGTGGTCGGATTGAATGGGTGACTTTTGTGGATGCTCCCATTGCCTAAACTCACAGTCAACCCGTTTTGCTACGTCCGAAATCTCCCAAGGTGGGGAATAATACAGTATGAGTAGCCTCACACTGCACGATTAGAACGGAATCCTGACGAAATTAGGGCGTTTTGTTGTCTGCTGCTGATATTTCGCATCCAGACGATATAAAAGTAATCTGTTTTGAAGTGCAGTTGGTATAACTAAGCTACGCATGGGTGTGTGTTCAGCAGGGTAACAATTTCACGATGACCAATGATCTCGATCTGATTAAACGCCTTGGCCCTAGTGCGATGGATCAGATCATGCTGTATTTAGCGTTTAGCGCGATGCGCACCAGTGGGCATCGACATGGAGCCTTTTTGGATGCGGCTGCCACGGCGGCAAAGTGTGCCATTTATATGACTTATCTGGAACAGGATAATAACCTCCGGATGACGGGTCATTTGCATCACATTGAGCCAAAACGCGTGAAGGCGATCGTGGAAGAGGTGAGAGAAGCCCTGACTGAAGGGAAACTGCTGAAAATGTTGGGGTCTCAAGAACCCCGGTATTTAATCCAGTTGCCCTATGTCTGGATGGAGCAGTTTCCCTGGCAACCGGGGCGATCGCGCATTGCTAGCACGAGCTACACCTCCGAAGAGAAACGTCAGCTAGAACAAAAGTTGCCGCCGGGAAATCTGCCCGATGCCCAGGTGATCAACGCGTTTCAATTTCTCGATTTGATTGAGTTTTTGCACGCGCGATCGCAGGAAGATTTGCCCGAAGATCGGCGGATGCCCCTGAGTGAGGCCCTGGCGGAACATATCAAACGTCGCCTGTTGTATTCGGGCACCGTCACCCGACTCGACACGCCCTGGGGGATGCCGTTCTATGCCCTCACCCGCGCTTCTTACTCCCCGGCGGCTGATGAAGAACGCACCTACATCATGGTGGAAGATACCGCTCGCTACTTCCGCCTGATGAATGACTGGGCGAACCGACAACCGCAGGTGATGCGCGTCCTGGAAGAATTAGACATTCCTGCTGAAAAAGTCGATGCGGCAATGGCAGAACTGGATGAAATTATTCGTGCCTGGGCCGATCGCTATCACGAGGTTGGTGGTCTGCCGTTTGTGTTGCAAATGGCGATGGGGATTCGGGAAGCCTAAACTTCCTCCGGAATGGTGAAGATTTAACTGAATGAATCAGTAAGCCTCCTTACGGGGGCACGCTAACGAAAGTCATTGCTCAGTGGACGGGTCATGCCGTCACGACTGAAGCGGCAATGGCTCGCTGATCATTCCCCTGAAACCGTTTATGACTTCCCATCCCAACCCCATGCAGGCTGGCGTTGAAGCGCTGAATCAAGGACGCTTTGCCGATGCCGTTCAAGCCTTTGAGACAGTCTGTACCCAAGTTGCACCCAGTTCTAAATTGGCGGTGCAAGCGCAAATGTGGCTGGTACGAGCCTATCAGGAAAACGGTCAATCGCCAGCCGCGATCGCCCTTTGTCAAGCAATGGCGACCATTCCCGATCCGCAAGTGCAAGCCTGGGCACAGCGCACCTTACCCAAACTACGATCGCCCGAAGTTGCTACACCTGTTGACTCAACCCCAACTCCAGCGACTCCGACCCTGACGGCAGCGGACTCGACCGCCCTCCTAGAAGCGGGTAACAAAGCGTTAAAAATGCGGCGATTTCAAGATGCCGTTGCCGCGCTGGAACAGTACTGTCAGGGCACCGACCCCAATGACAAAGACTATGCCCAGGCGCAAATGTGGTTGGTGAAGGCATACAAGGGGAATGACCAGACCCAGGCGGCGATCGCGCTCTGTCAGCAGTTACTCAACCATGAGAAGGACTACGTCCAAACCTGGGCGAAACAATTTATTCAGACCTTAGCGCCGGATGCTGGCAGTGAATCGAGTCCGGCGACGACGACTGCCACTGAAGCCGTCCCCCAACCACCCATGACCAGCGGACGAGTGGCGCGGCGCGGGACAAATCGGGCTCCTGGCAACCCACCCGCAACCGAGACCGACACCATTCCGAAAGCAGGGCGATCGCCGCAAAAATGGGTGCGCTTGGGCATGAAGGGCGTGGCCGCCAACTTGGCAATGGCATCTGGCGTGACCTTATCGTTACTGTTTGGCATGGTGATGGCGCTGTGCCTCAGTTTGTTACTGATCTCTGGCAGTCGTAACCCGACTCTCGGATTGGCGATCGCGGTCACTATCACCCTGATCTGGAACCTACTCGTCTTCTTCCTGGCACCCTACCTGATGGACTGGATGCTCGGTCAGTTTGGCAGTACCCGCTGGACAGCCCTTTCCGAAATCGATCGCCTCAGTCCCGAAACTGGCCGCATCTTGCGCGAAATTTGCCAGAAAAAGAACTTACCCGAACCCCGCCTGGGCATTATTGAAGACGATAATCCTACCGCTTTTACCTACGGTTCGCTGCCCTCCAATGCGCGGCTGGTGGTCAGTCGCGGCCTCTTCAAATATCTGGACGACGATGAAATTGCCACCGTGTATGCCCACGAAATGGGGCACATCGTTCATTGGGATTTTGCCGTCATGACCCTGGCCTCGACGCTGCTGCAAATTGCTTATCTGATTTACAGCTACATCGAAGACCTGGCCCTCAACCTGGGCGATAACGAAATCGGTGAAAAAGCCCGCCAAGCCGCCAAATTCGCCGCATTATCCGCCTATGTGGTTTACATCATTGGCATTTACTTAGTGCAATATTTGTCTCGCACCCGCGAATATTACGCCGACCACTTTGCCGCCGAAGTGACAGGCAATCCCAATGGGTTATCTCGCGCCCTGGTGAAAATTGCTTATGGCGTGCTGGAAGTGGGCGAACGCAATCCACAACAACCCAGCAAACTGTTGCAAAGTACCCGCACGATGGGCATTTCCGACTCCAAAGTGGCAGGTTTCACGGGCACCGCCTATCGCGTCGCCTCCGACCCAATCAAAGTTGGACGGGTGTTTCTCTGGGATTTATTCAATCCCTGGGCCTGGTGGATGGAGTTGAATTCTACCCATCCGCTGACAGGTAAACGAGTCCGCGCCCTCAGCACCTACGCTGAACAATTGGGAGTGCCCGCTGAGTTTGAAATGGCGAAAGTGATCCGGGAAGGGCGATCGCTGAACAAACGTCGCCTCTATGGGGATTTTGCCCTCGATATCCTGGTGTTCTGGGCAGATTGGTTAGGCGCTGGGATTGGCTTTCTCATCGGTCTGGGCATTTTCTTCACCCTGCGCCAGTGGCAGCCCTTAATCACCCTGCCGCTCTTGGGTTTTGGCATCGGCACTCTGCTCAAAACCTTCATCATGTATCCCGACTATAACCGCGCAGCTGACACCGATGTCCTGACCCTGATGTCCGATCCCTATGCCAGTCCGTTACGCGGTCGGCCCGTGAAGTTAGCAGGTGAAGTGATTGGGCGCGGCGATGCCGGCTACCGGTTCGGCTCCGACCTGAAGTTGCAAGACCCGACCGGGATGATTTATCTCTATTACGCGTCCCGCTTTGGCCCGATTGGCAATTTCCTGTTCGGCATGACTCAGGCCGACAGCTTTGTGCATCAAACGGTGCGGGTCAAAGGCTGGTTCCGGCGCGGCGCAATGCCGATCGTGGATCTGATCCGGATCGACTGCGATCGCAAATGGACGGTCAACAGTTATCACCGCTTCTGGCTGTTGGCCATGGCCGTCGGGGCGATCGCGCTGGCCTTCCTCCTCCCCGGCTGGCTCGAACATCTGCTACTCGCCGCCGCCCCCGATCCCAGTTTCATCGACCCCAACAGCATCGATCCCACCCAACTCGATCCCACTCAGGTCGATCCCAACCTGGCACCCGCTCCCGCCCAATAACCGCCTCCAGCCTGGGAAAACTTCTCACCTGTACTGCCTTTCTGCCTTCTGCCCTCTGCCTTCTGCCTTCTGCCTTACCCTCACCAGCGTTCCCCATCCCCAATCAGGTAATCAAAATTGCCTTCCCCGACGGTTTCTCGGAGAGTTTTGAGGATTTTCAGCGGATCATCGTAGGGGCCACTGGTGTAAAAGGGTTTGCCCTGGCGACCAAAGTTGAGGACGGGTTCCCCACTCCAAGCGCCCAGGTGCGATCGCGTTTTGGCAAAATCTCGATGGGGTTGAAAGCCCAGTTTGGCCGCATATTCAACCCCGCCGAAGACGATCGCCTGCGCCAGCTCCAGCGGAATTTCGGTGGCACCATCGGGAAATTTTTCATAGGCAAAGGTGACAAAATCCTTATAGGTTGTAGGGTCAACAATCCGAATTTCCATCGCATCCTTCACCCCCAAACACCAAATGTCCACCAGATAAGTGGCCAGTTCAATCCGGTTGAACCCTGCCTGTCGCGCCACGGACACGATCGCAAACCCCGCCCCGTCATCAAACACACTCTCATCCTCCAGGTCGGTCTCTGGCGCTGTGATGGCAGTCGTTGCTGGATCATCCGTTGCCCCACTTTCCAGCAGCGGTTGGGCAGTTCCAGTTAAGGCCGCTAAACAATTGCGGTTCACCAGACATTGCCAAATGGGATTTAATTCTCCGGCTGCTAGGCGGGCACTCGTGGCTTGTTCCGCTTGGGATTTGAGAAAAGCGGTGACTTCAGCAGGGCGCAATCCCAATTGGCGAGCAATTTGTTTGGGCGCAACTTGGCGCGATCGCAAATCGACGATCGCTTGGGCTTGTTCGGGCGTCATAGGACAGACTCACGGTGGCGATAGGGTATACGTTGCCACGGGAAGGCGTTTCTGTAAACCTGTTAACCCGTACACTAAGAATTATGAATGCTGTTCTCCTTCCTCCTGCTGCGGCTCAACTCACAGAGCCAACTTCGATCGCCCTGGCTAACCAGATCCAGCGTCAAGCGATCGCCACCCCTTTAAGTCCGAACGCGATCGCCACTGCTTTCGTGCGGCAAGGGACTGGTGCGCCGTTACTGCTCGTGCACGGTTTCGACAGTTCCGTGTTTGAGTTTCGGCGGCTCCAACCCCTGCTGGCTGACCATTACACAACCTGGAATGTCGATTTATTGGGGTTTGGCTTTACCGATCGCCCCGTGGATGTCCCCTTCACCCCGGCGGCGATTAAAACCCACCTCTATGCCACCTGGAAAACCTTGATCGGCGAACCGATGATCTTGGTTGGAGCCTCAATGGGCGGCGCAGCGGCGATCGATTTGGCCCTCACCTATCCCGATGCGGTGCGGCAGTTAGTGTTAATCGACAGTGCTGGTTTCGCAAAGGGGCCAGATATCAGCAAATTCATGGTGCCGGGATTGGGCTATCTGGCGACGGCCTTTCTGCGGCGACCCGGTGTGCGGCGCAGTGTCAGTTTGAAGGCATACGCGGATGCTCGGTTTGTCACCCCGGATGCCGAGTTGTGTGCCGCCCTGCATCTGCAACACCCCCGCTGGCAAGACGCTTTGATCGCCTTCACCAAAAGCGGCGGCTACAACTTTTTGTCCGACAAAATCGCCCAACTTGCGCTACCCACCCTCATTCTCTGGGGCGACTCGGATCAAATCCTGGGCACGGCTGATGCGGCCCAATTCGCCACTGCGATCGCCCATAGTCAACTAGTCTGGATTCCCAACTGCGGTCATGTCCCCCACCTGGAACAACCCCAGAAAACCCGAGATGCCATCCTGGAATTTGCGGCCATCTGCGATCGCAGTTCAGACGCATAGACGAATGGCACTGACATCAGGGGCTAAAGATCTCCGACTTCTCGCAGAAGTCGGAGATCTGGGCGGTCGTGTTTGGCTGCAACCTCGGAGGTTGTAACGCGATCGTGGGGAGTGACGTTGGATTTTACTAAACCCTCCGAGGTTGGCTTTGATCGCTATTGTAACGTGAGTTCGGGATAAGAAAAGGGCGGAACCGATAGGCTGAAAGTAACAAAAACTTATGAGCCTGAACCGCCCTATGCTTAGTCTAGAAGCCTTGTTTTGTCACGTCGATGATTTCTGCCAACAGTTTGAACCGCAATGGC
>JAIXVO010000720.1 GCA_027482985.1 Cyanobacteriota bacterium | reverse complement strand
CGCTCAGAGTTGCCCCTTCCGCCAAACTGGACTGCACTCGCTTCTGAATCTCCTGCTTAAAATAACCGCTATCCCACTGATAGCGAGTGGGGCCAAACAGTTCGATCGGGGTCGCCGCATTGCCATACCACATCGTCCCAGCCACCACAAAGGCAGCAAAGAACACGGCAGCAATACTGCTGGACAGCACCGTCTCAATGTTCCCCATCCGCAAGGACTTATACAGCCGTTCCGGTGGCCGCACACTAAGGTGGAACAGACCTGCAATCACCCCAACCACGCCCGCTGCAATGTGGTGAGCCACAATCCCACCAGGGTTATAGGGGTTGAAACCCGCTGGCCCCCATTCAGGAGCAACAGGTTGGACACTGCCTGTTACGCCGAAGGCATCGGAAACCCACATCCCAGGTCCAAACAGACCCGTTTGGTGGAAAGCGCCAAACCCAAAACAAAGTAAGCCCGACAGGAACAAGTGAATCCCAAACATTTTGGGTAAGTCCAGCGCGGGTTCGCCCGTGCGGGGGTCTCGGAACAGTTCCAGATCCCAATACACCCAGTGCCAGCAGGCAGCCAGGAACAACAAACCCGACAGCACGATGTGAGCCGCAGCAACACCTTCAAAGGACCAAAAACCAGGATTCACCCCGGTTTCGCCAGTGATGCTCCAACCACCCCAGGAACCCGTCACGCCCAACCGCGCCATGAAGGGCAGGACAAACATCCCCTGCCGCCACATCGGGTTGAGAATGGGGTCACTGGGATCAAAAATTGCCAATTCGTATAAAGCCATCGATCCTGCCCACCCAGCTACCAGGGCGGTATGCATCAGGTGTGCAGCAATCAGTCGCCCTGGATCGTTAATCAGGACGGTATGTACACGGTACCAGGGTAGTCCCATCGACTACGCTCCTCCTTCGTAAGTTGCTCAATTGTGATGCTTCTTTCGGCATTTTATTAAAGCGCTTGCACAATAAATAATCTTGCCAAGCCTTTAACCTCAATTATGTATCCTGCTGACGCAGCTTGATTTAACCAGTTTGAGCAAATCAGCTAGCCAATCAAGAAAGGGTTGGTAAAAATGAAAGTGTATGTAGAAGTGTAACCAGTGACCGAGGCTATTGCAAGCAATCTAACGCTTTTCAAAGTTTTGAAAAGGCAGCTCAGGTCGTCCCACGGTGATTTCTTTTGAGGTTGGTCGGCTCCCCCCTGTATGCTAGTCCTGGTTGGAACGCTTTCGGTTAACTGAATGTCCTTATTCCCGGTGAAGGATCACGATGACTGTTATTAAGTTTGTCAA
The DNA here is from genome assembly GCA_027482985.1 of Cyanobacteriota bacterium. Classification (GTDB taxonomy): domain Bacteria; phylum Cyanobacteriota; class Cyanobacteriia; order Leptolyngbyales; family Leptolyngbyaceae; genus JSC-12. Next base: position 2,186 of record JAIXVO010000720.1, on the reverse strand, counting down.
GGAAAATCGCGAAGTAATTGCGGCACAAGGAGCCAATCTAAGGTTCAAGGCGCTGGAAAACGGCATTGATATCTATACCTTGATGGGCAAGATGATGAATTGTGGGGGGTATGGACAGTGCGGCACCTGCGTGGTGGAAGTGGTAGAAGGCAGTGAGAATTTATCTCCCAAAACCGAGGTAGAGCTCAAGAAGCTCAAGAAAAAGCCGGAATCTTACCGTTTAGCCTGCCAGACTCTGGTGAATGGGCCCGTCAGTATTCAGACCAAACCCTAAGCGGTTTCACCGCATTGCTATGCTTGGGATGCACAGGTGCAGTGGTATTCTGATGTCAGTACCGTTGTCAACAGAGTTTTGAGAAGGGTTGGGTTTTATGCAGGTTAATGATTTAGGCTTTGTCGCTAGTATTTTGTTTGTCCTCGTTCCCACGGTCTTTTTGTTAATCCTTTATATTCAAACGGCGAGTCGGGAAAATAAGAACTCCTGAGTTGAGGCCTGATGGGAGGGTAGCGGTCTAATGGGCAGCTACCCTTTCTGCTATGGTCTGGAGGTGGGAGGCGAGTTTTCGGGCAAGATGTGCTCTAGTTCATCTGGAGCGATGCGATCCAGTAACTCGTACAGCTTCGTGCGGTAAATGTAGGGCCACCCCCCGTTGGCTTCAATGTCTTTGAGAAGCACGTATAGCGCCTGACGATTTTCTGGGAGTGCTTCTTGAAAGATGGTATCTCGGATTTTTTGGTGTAAGCTTTCGAGTTTTCTCAAGATTTCGAGGAGTTGCAGGGGATTGGCTTGAGCGTCCTGGGCAATATCCCAGAGTGTCGCCAAAGATTTGTCGATCGCACTTTCTAGCGATTCCAGTCCTGAAGTGGGGTGATTTGTCATCCAGAGCGATTCCTTCGATTCTCAATTCAAGTTGACCATGCCAAAAGGATAGAGGATGTCGGGGCGTGGCAGGTGATCCACTGCCATGTAAAATGCGGTAAGGAGAACGGTGAAGAGGTTAGCGATCGCTAGCCTCGGAAGCATATCTCTGTTTACTACCCCGCTTCTGATATCCCTAAGACAGTATGCAGATTGGGGTTGGTGGTTTTTGAGAAGCCTGTTTGCCTAGCACCATCATCTTTTTACTAGCTCGTTCAGACATCCTCAAAGTTCCGAATCGAAGCTGGAGAAATCAACGTTACGAATTCATATCGATATCGAGGTTATTCATGAGGTACCGTGCTCTAGTCGTTGCACTTTTAGCCCTGTGTGTTAGTTTTCTAACCGCTTGCGCTGATAGCCCTGCTCAAAGTCGTGAGACGCTCACTTACGAACAGATTAGAGGAACTGGTTTGGCGAACTCCTGCCTCCAAGTTCCTGAAACCAGCCGGGGTTCCATTCCCCTGGATGCTGGTCAATCCTATAAACTTACTAGCCTTTGCCTCCAACCTACTTCCTATTTAGTCAAAGAGGAAGGCACGAAACGGCAAGCGGCGGAGTTTATCAGTGGCAAATTGATGACCCGTTACACCTCTACGATTGATGAGGTTCAGGGTTCGCTCAAGTTGAATGGAGATGGCAGCCTGACCTTTGTGGAAGAAGATGGGTTAGACTTCCAGGCCACGACAGTGCAAATGCCCGGTGGCGAACGGGTGCCATTCTTATTTACGATTAAAGATCTGGTCGCAAACAGCCAACCTGGGTTGAACGCCATCAACGCCTCCACGGATTTTGAAGGAGAATTCAAAGTTCCTTCTTACCGGACTGCCAATTTCTTGGATCCAAAAGGACGGGGTTTGACTGCTGGTTACGATAATGCCGTGGCGCTACCGGGTCAAGCAGACAGCGAAGAACTGGCGAAGGAAAATGTCAAGCGCTTCCAATTGGATCGCGGCAAGATCTCCTTACAAGTGACTCGGGTTGATGGTGCGACGGGCGAGATTGGCGGCAATTTTGAAAGCAATCAACCCTCTGAAACAGATATGGGATCGCATGAACCCAGAGAAGTGAAAATTCGGGGTGTCTTCTACGCTCGCGTAGAGCCAGCTTAAGGCTAGCGTTACGCCTGGTCGTGATCCAGTCGCGATCAAGCTATACCGATCCTGATGCGAATTGCCGCTTCAAGGAGCTTTTTAAAAAAGGGGAAACTTTCCCCTTTTTTTATTGGTTAAATCTGTCGTCTCCGTAGAATTATGGACAGCTCCTG
>JAIXVO010000513.1 GCA_027482985.1 Cyanobacteriota bacterium | reverse complement strand
CCTGACCCTTGTAAGGCAAACCGCAGATCGGCATCGGCTTCCACCTGGATCACATGATTCGGCGTAGCGGCAATAAATCCCGCACAACTGTTATCTTTTTGCCCACCACCGGACATTCCGCTCAACTGAATCGGGCGCGAGTCGGGTGCAATTGTAACGGATTGGCTGATCGCAGGACTGATCGTCGTGGCAGTGAGGACGATCGCGATCGGTACGGCACACCATTGCGGCACTTTGAACATGATCAATTTTTCCACTCCCTAAAAACTCCACCTTTGTTTTCAGTATCCCCATCCTGATCACAAACGGTCAACGGACTCATCCTGTTTCAGAAGTGGCATGTAGGCTAATAGCTTGCAATTCGATGCCATTTCAGGCAAACTCAAAAATTCTGCAAAAAACATGATTCAGTTTTGGAGAAATGGGCTTAAATGATAGAGAACTCTGCCGCGCAGGGATCAAGCGAGTGAAGTATGCACCATTTCAAAGGTTTCGTATGAAAGAACGAACAGCAGATCTCTGGGGTAGTGAAATCTTTGCGTTTGGCAGTCTCGTCCTTGCTGCTGGTTTCACTTTAAGTACCCCGTCTTTAGCCAGCGCCCAGGCTGCTTATGGGAGTTACCTTGGTGCGGGTGCTGCCTTTGGTGTCACGAACCAAAATCAACTGAATGAAGATAGCAACACTTCTGGCTTCTTCGCGGTTCGTTATAAGTTTTTGAGAGCGCCCGTTTCTTTAAGGACGCAGGTTTTGATTGGTGGGAATGGTGCTGCCGTCGTGCCTACGGTTTCCTATGATTTTCCCTTAAACTGGCAAACTGATGCCTACATTGGTGCCGGGGCATCCATCGTCCGGGGGGACAAGACACCAATTGGGAATAAAGGCAGTTTTGTAATTCAACCGGGGATTGATTACGCTCTACCGAATTCCAGCCTTTCGCTCTTCACTAATGCCATTATTTCGTTTGATGGTTATCGTTCTAACAACGGCACCGCAGTTTCGATTCAAGGCGGTGCGGGCTTACGGTTTTAAGGAGATTGAGGCTCATATTTTGAACCGGGAAAGGACTGGAGGTTAACTGCCAGTCTTTTTTAATGGACAGTTTTCATCGGCGATCGCCCGTTCCTTGGGGTTGCGGATGAGATTAAAGCAAAAACAAGAGGATGGCGGTTCCAGTTGCGAGCCCAATCACGGGAAAATCGACTTCTGGCTGCCATAGGGACAATCGCGCATACATCACTGCTGCAAACGGATAAATAGCCCAACCGGAAAAGGTTAAACCAATGACCAGACCGAGTTCTTTACCCAGGTAATAGCCGACAAACATCCCAATGAATTGCATCACGATTTGCAAGATAAGCATCAGGGTCATGATGTTGGTTTTGCCCTGCGCCAGTAAAACATTCATGTAGGTTGAAGATAAGACCGTCATGATTGAGCCTAAAGCTAGGAGTTGTAAGATCCAACCGGCATCGTTGTAACGGGCATCATACATGATGCGGATTAACGTCTGCCCAAAGCAGATAAAAAAGAGGGCTACGGCACAATTAACCCCGTTTAGAACGATGCGAGTCCGCTTCAAGATCGGGCGAATGCGTTCTGGGCGATCGCGGTGCAATTCAGAAAAGGACGGAAACAAGACGCGACCTTCCATCATCGAGACAATGCTGCTTGCTAGTTGAGAAAGGCTAGAAGCAAAGGAAAAAACACCTAAGAATCCAAATCCCACTAAGCGTGGAATGATCAGGTTATTCCCTTGATAGGCGAAAAAAGTAAGGAGTGTGCTTAAGAAAATCCATTTACCAAAACTGATAATTTCTTGTAGAGCCTGTCGGTCTAATTGAAACCGATTATTTTCTCCTTCTAGGTAGGTGTAACTTAATACCACCTTGACCACACTAGACACCAGACTACCCACCACCAGCGACCAGACGGCAACATCTTTCGGCGCACCTAGAGATTTTGCCAGGGTTGCACCCAGCAGCACGACGACAATCCCTGATACTTGCACAGATAAATCAATAAACGTCAATCGACCCAAATTCAGGTTGCGGTTTGCGAGGGCCAATTTGTTAGATTCAAAGCCGCAGAGTACTAAGGTCAGCCCAGCAACTGGCAGTAGGTAGACCAGTAGCGGTTCTTGATAGAAACTGGTCATGGGAAAGGCCAATAAGCACGCACAGAGCCATAGGACAAAACCTCGAATGCAATCAATCGTCCAGGCCGTATTTAAGAAGATTTGATCTTCTCCGCGTTTACTTTGAATAATATTGGCGTTCGTTCCTGTATCAGACAGCATCTGTAAACCACCTAATACAGCGTACACTAACGCCATCAACCCAAAGGCTTCCGGGAACAGGAGGCGACTCAGGATGAGATTATTAGCTAATCGAATAATCTGACTCGCGGCATGTCCCCCGAAAGTCCAGGCGGCTCCCCGCATGACTCGCCGGAGCAAAGAGGGTTTTTGATTGTCAGGAGGCTTTTCTGGCATGCGGTCTAAGGAACTCTCAGTCATTCAAAAAACCCCTGGTAAAGAAGTCTGGGTGAAATTAACTTCAACTAAATATTAAAAATTTTGTCCCACTTTACTATAAGCAATCCGTAGTCCTCCCTCAGTCTAAAGCGAGTAACTTGTCGAAACTTTTACAGTGCTGGTTAGGCTTAATTGGCATGGCGCGATCGCAGTAGTTAAATTGTGTTAGAATCAAAACTCGCAATTTACTTCCGGTCTGTACATTGCGATTGGAACTTGTTCGTGTGCGCTATCCAGCCAAATTATT
>JAIXVO010000403.1 GCA_027482985.1 Cyanobacteriota bacterium | reverse complement strand
CTGCAAGTCTAATGAACACGATAGTCCTCCAATCACCACACCTATTCTAAACCTTTTTAAGAGAATCTTAAGATTTCACCCGAATTATTGCAGGTCATGAGCTGAACGAGGAATGCTAAGGAATTAGCCCTTATAACCATAGGCTCCATCCTATCCGATATATTCCAGGATTGAGGTAGCAATCGAGACAGATAAGGGAGAATTTCCCCAATCTGGGCTTCAAGCTAGACAGACAATTAGTTTGACGCGAATTGATGCTGCTGATAACAGCGATTTCGCCCCTCTATTCCATCAATTTGAACACTGACTCAATCAGGTGAAAGTGTCTGAGGACAAGCTTTAGCGAAATTCATTGCGACAGTAGCAGCAGCGATCGCGGATCTCCTTAAATGACTAATCCATCACTCTTCAGACAGACTCCGGATAGACACAAAAATTCTTTATTTTTTGTTCCTTTTTATTTAGTTATGAATAATAAGCGCGCATTAAATTTACTTATTTAATAAGCCTTTCCTATGAAACAACTCAGTTTTCCTGAACCTTCTGAGTGCGAGCTGGGTCGATGCAGTTTGCTGCAATTCAAGGTGCGCCACGACGGAAAGATAGTCGATAGAATACAAATCAATCATTGAGTTTGGCAGGTAATCAATATCGAAACGGTCTACGGCAATCTTCAGGGGATCAAGTCTAGTCAGTTGAAACAGCTCCAGCGGCTGTACCAATCCCGACTGCCTGGCGATCGCATCACCACGTCCGAGTTCGCCCAACGGCTGGCGGCGATTAGTACCGATTTGGGTCAGCCCGTGTGTGTCTACCTGAATCGGCGGGGACAGGTGATTCGGGTGGGGGTGGGCACTTTACGGCAAACCCGTATTCCCCCGCTGGAGCTGCCTCGGTATGGGGCAGAACGGTTGAGTGGGATTCGCTGTCTAGCGACGCAACTCAAAGCTGATCCCCCGAATGAATCGACCCTCTCGTGCATGTCGCTGCAACGGCTGGATGCTCTGGTGACCCTGACTTTAACTGGCAGTGGCTTCGAGCGGCGGGGAGGCGGAGCGACGGGCTATGTCGAAGATGTTTACCTGGCGCATTTGATCCCCCATCCGGAGGTGAATTGGACGGTCTCACCCGCGCTGAACTTGGAGGCGATCGCCAATCAGGATTTTGTCAGCCTGGTCGAAAATCTGGAAGCCGAGTTTCGGCGCGAGTTCATTGCGCAGCAGGTCGATCGGGATCACGATCGCGTCTTGATTGTAGGGCTGCGGACTGACACGATGACCGCTGACCAATTTCGCGATGAACTGGCAGAATTGGCCCGACTGGTCGAGACAGCTGGCGGCGATGTGCTCCAAACCTTGAAACAACGGCGAGCCCGTCCCCATCCCCAAACAGTCGTGGGAGAAGGGAAGGTCGAAGAAATTGCGCGGACGGCTCAAACCATTGGAGCTAGCTTGATTGTGTTTGACCGGGATCTGTCACCCGCTCAAGTGCGTAATTTGGAAGAACAAATTGGCTTGCGAGTGGTAGATCGCACCGAAGTGATTTTGGATATTTTTGCGCAACGAGCACAATCGGGAGCCGGGAAACTCCAGGTGGAATTAGCGCAACTGGAATATCGCCTCCCCCGCTTGACGGGTCGCGGGCAGGCAATGTCTCGCTTGGGGGGCGGGATCGGCACGCGGGGGCCAGGGGAAACCAAGCTGGAAACGGAACGCCGTGCCATTCAACGCCGGATCTCGCGCTTACAGCAGGAAGTCGATCAGCTTCAGGCTCATCGCGCCCGGATGCGGCAACGACGACAACATTATGATGTGCCCTCGATCGCCGTTGTTGGTTATACCAACGCCGGCAAATCGACGCTGCTCAACATTCTCACCAATGCCGAGGTGTATACCGCCGATCAACTGTTTGCCACGCTTGATCCCACGACACGCCGCCTAGTTGTCCCCGATGCCGTGACGCAAGCCCCGCTCCCAATTTTGTTGACCGATACAGTGGGCTTCATTCATGATTTGCCGCCCTCCCTGGTGGATGCCTTCCGCGCCACGTTGGAAGAAGTGACAGAAGCCAATGCCCTCTTGCATGTGGTGGATCTGTCCCATCCTGCCTGGCAAAACCAGATCCGCTCGGTGATGAAAATTCTCGCGGAGATGCCGATCGCCCCTGGCCCCGTCCTCCTCGTCTTCAACAAAATTGACCAGATCGACGGAGACACCCTGACTCTCGCTCAAGAAGAATTTCCGCAAGCCGTCTTCATCTCCGCCAGCGATCGCCTAGGATTAGAAACCTTACGCCGCCGCATCGGGCAATTGGTGCACTATGCGATGTCGTGTTAGAGGAGTCAGGAGACAGAAGTCAGGAGTCAGGAGTCAGAAGCAGCAGCGGAGAAGACGAGAATCAGAAGGGCGGGCAGTACTTTGGCGTGATCCCAACGCTTCTGCCTGACTTCTCACGGCGCTTCTACTGCGATGCCATGCTCCTGACTCCTGTCTTGCGATGCCATTCTCCTGACTCCTGACTTCTGTCTCCTATCCCCTCATTCACCGCTGCCCCGTCACAATATAAGCCACCCGCTTGCCAATATTCGTCGCGTGGTCGGCCATGCGTTCCAGGTGACGAATAATCAGAACTGTGAGCACAATGGGTTCCACAAAGCCCTGGACATTTTGTTGCTTCGCGAGGGCGTGATAGAGGTTTTCGTAGTCAGAATCGACCGCATCATCGCGCTGTTTGACGGCTAACCCGGAGTCGGCATCCAGGTCAGACAGGGCGGCTAAACTGAGCGCCAGCATTGCCCGACAGCGATCGCACATCATCTTGACATGGTTCATGTGGGCAGGCGTGGGATAGGGAAACAGCATCACGGCGATTTCCCCCAAATCTTCGGCATAGTCGCCAATCCGTTCCAGATCGCGGACCAGTTGCATCATGGCACTGAGCATCCGTAAGTCTTGTGCGACGGGAGACTGTAAGGCGATTAGCGTGACACAATCGAGCTCAATCTGCCGATAGAGTTGGTCGATGTGATCATCCTGAATCGAGATTTGCCCGGGTGCTTCTAAATCTCGTTCAAAGAGGGCTTGTCGAGCCAACCAAAAAGAATTCTCGACCAAAGCGCCCATCCGCAATACGTCGCGCTGGACCCGTTTGATTTGCCGTTCAAAATTCGTGCGTGTAGAGCCAGAAATTTCCAATTTTTCACCACAAACCTACATACCCCTGGAACAGTCGCAACTTCCTAAGCGAGAGAAAGTTGCTCTTCCCAAGTATATATAGCCTGTCCGTAGAAGGTTGCAGTTCCGGTCACATTGACAATTTCCTCTAGAGTAAAAAATTGAGCAGATGAGGGTACGAACCCCAGTTACCCGTTGTTCTGGCGATCTCGCTAAAGATGCAGGATGCCAGCCGCATGATGCGACGAGGGATGTTTGACTGGGTACAGCCGCCCACCTGTTCGCATCCGCTCTTGAATGACTGGCCAGTCGGGTAGTTCTGGCTGCTCCTGGAGCCAATGTACGGTTGACGCTTCATCGCACCACTGAGCCAGTTTGGGCATCGCCTGCCGATGGGAGCCATGCGTAATGTACTGGCGCATCTGGGCTTCGCTCTCCCACACAGTAAAAGTCCAGAAGACGGTTAAGCCCTGCCGATGGGTTTGCGTGATGTGATTGCCTGCCGCGATCGCCGATTCGCGCGCACTGGGGATGGCATAGCGCAGAAAGGGGAGGAGGTAGCGCAGCGATCGTAGGCGTAGTCGGGTAATGGAGATGAAGTACATGGGGGGAACCTTGGTAATGGGTGATGGGTAATGGGTAATGGGTGATGGGT
>JAIXVO010000636.1 GCA_027482985.1 Cyanobacteriota bacterium | reverse complement strand
TGGGTTAGAACGGCACCCCTCAGCAATCGGCAGCGGGGCAACTGTGGCACGAGTAATACGCAGGCTGCCAGTGCTGCACAAGGGTGGTTTCAGGATCTCAACAACTCGGCGACGTTGCGGAAGAATTTTCAAATTGATGCGATCGTGATTCCCGATACGGCGCGGAATCGCCCCAGCTATGTGACGTTGGAGTTGCAACAAGATCGCCAACTCGATCGCGGCAACAAGTGGGGCGCCTGGTTCCGGAATGACCTGGAGATTTTTCCGGGGGCAGATTTTAACTGGAATGGGGCGATGCACACGGAGGGGAATCTGGTGATTAACCCCGGTGGCAGTTTTACCGCCTATCTGGTGAGTGCTCAGAATTCTTGCTTGATGAGTGTCCCCAACAGTTCCGAGATTACGGTGACGAATATTGACAACCCGACGAATGTGGCGACGCTGAAGCCAGATTTTATCGGCGGGACGTTGAGTGCGTCGATTCGGGATAACAGTTATGGGGGCAGTTCCAATATTCATGTGTGGCCCGCCACGGCAACGGGACCTTCGGCGGTGGCAACGTTAGATCCCACAACGCAATCCGCGAATCAGGCGGGCACCCCGATCGCGATGTCCTTAAATCCAGTGACGTTACTCACGCGGGATGTGAGTGAGGCGCGGGGGGCGAATGCCTCGAACCGGAGTAATGTGACGACGACCTGGCAAGGACTTCCGGCGAATAGTCGCAATCCCCGGATTACGAACCAGGCGGAACCGAAGCCCTATGTGGATGACCTCTATCGCGCCGACGATCGCTGGGGGCCGAAACCCCGCTACACCGATCAGATCGTCTTACGCGGTGCCGCTCAACAACCTGGTACTTTAATCACGGCTGGCAATGTCACCGCTGCTGGCGATCTGAACACCTTGACTGGCAATACTGCCCCCGCCGACAACCCGGCTGCGGTTGGCTTAGATGGCTACTGGGAACGTCGCGCCATGAATGAAGGGCTGCGCGTGATTGTGGGGCAACGCTTAGAACTGGGGAACACGTTCGGTTGGGGAGGTGTGAATGACCCACTCTATCCTCCCAATGCCAATATCAGCCATGAACAACGTCAACGTCGGATGTTGCGAGATAACTTAGCCGCAGTCCAGGCAAGTGCGATCTATCACGCCAACAATCCTAATGGGGGTGGGTTGATGCCCACAGCGTGTTTAGCCAGCACGTCTCACCCAGGGACTCTCGCCACTCTGCAAAATAGCATTCGGTTTACTGAACAAACAATTAATGGAAGTCCAAATCCTAAAATCATTACTGATTTTTTCACGGGTAATGGTACTAACGGTTGGGAATTCAATCCACCTATTTCGGCTACTGTCACTGAAACGACTTTTGCCAATGCAATTACTTCTACGCAACCTCTTGGCAAAGCCCTCCGAAATTTAGCTTATTTTGCTGGTGATCCAGAGGGAAGATTCCCGGCCACCCCCTCTAGTGTCAGCGGGCGAATTCGCCCTGATCCCACCCTCACCGCATGGGGCAACTTCTCTGAATTACGCCGCACGCTCGCACGTCTTGATGGGGGTGTTGCCTATATCAATCTCAGCCCTGCTGACAAAACCAACTTACATACAGCAGCCTGTACTTTGGGAATGCTGGCGTACAACATCAACACGATGGAAGGTTATGACCTTACAAATGGAAGTAATGAAGGAAATGGGAGCAACCCCGGTTTGGCAATGTTGGGGAACAAGTTATTCGACTTGATTGATGGTAGACGAAATAACGGAGAGGTTAAGAATCCAGTTACCAATGCTTATTATTCATTTACCGTCCAAACGGGTAATCCAACTTCTAGTTACTTCGACTCCAGTAATCCCAACAATCCCAATAATGGTCCAAATACTTACGCAAAGCTACCCCCAGAAGCTTTTATTAATGCACTTTTGACTGATACCAACATTAATTGGGGTGGTAATAATAATAATAAAAATGAGTTGGTTGCAGTACTTCAAACAGCAATTAATCGGATGCAAATTGAACGCGATCGAACTTTTGGGTTCAGAACAGAGACGTTGCCACCGCGAACAAGCAATAGCGTCTGGATGAGTAGCAACCCTAATAAACCGGCTAAAACTTTTCCGGCTGATCTAGAAGGAAATATTGGAATCATCAACTTTCCCACAGACTGTGATCCAACCATTTTCCCGCTCAACAATAGTCTCGTAGCTAACCCTAACTCACAGGCTCTAAGAGCACAAGCGCGCCATCGTGTTGGTCTTGCGATGGCTCTTTGTGAAAGTACGCCACGTTATCCAGCCTTATTTTATCTCTTCCCAAAGCAGGAGCATAATTACGACGAAAGTACTGCTCAACCTCAATCAGAGCCGTACATTATTAGACACAGGGAAATTGGAGCGACTTCAAGTGTTGCAGATACAACACCCTTCAATGTTGTCGGCAGTTCACCAAACGATTTTATCGGGGTGATGATTGAGCCTAAAGCCTCAAATTTCAGTAATTGGGTTTTGCCGAATTCTGCGCCGCAAAATGTGGCGAATGCCAATGTTTCTCCGAATCTGATTGTGGGACCAACGGGTGGAACTCGCGCAGTGGGATTCCTCGATCGCGCCATTTTCAACGGACGGGAAATGATGACATCCCGCGTCATGGATATTGACCTGGGGATGTTGCGTAGTGTCGGCAGTACTGCCACTAACAATCGTCCGTGGTTGCCTGTGAGCGGGATTGTCTACGCCTTTCGAGAAGATGCGGTGCGGGAAGACGCGATCGCCCGTCCGGCAAGTGGCACTCAAACCAACGCCACCACCTCACCGGGGAGTGATCCAGCACAAGTCACCACACCAGAAGGGATTTCGATGTCCGTCAAACCCGTAGACTACATTCCCGATCCCGATCGCCGTCCGCATGGGTTCCGCCTCCGCAATGGCTCTCAGGTGAAACGCAACAATTCCCTGGGCGTACCCGCCACCGATAACATTCGAGGACTGTCCTTTATTTCCGATGATGTGGTCTATATTCAAGGCGACTTCAACCGCCACCAAACTGGCAGCGACAACACGGCAGGCAGTCGGCTGGAAGAATTCACGGAACAGATGAACGGCGACTACAACCAGTTTTATCGCCGCAGTACCCGTGATCAGAACTTTGCGCGGGCAGCCAGCGATCGCTGGCGACCCTCCGAAATTCTCGCTGATGCCATCTACATCCTGTCCGATACCTTCTGTGACGGCAGTCTGGAAGATACCTTTTTAACCCCCAATGCAACTAGGTACAACAATACTGCCACCGGACTCTGGGGGCCAGGCTGCACCGGGAATACCTCATTTACTAACCAGAATCGCCCCTTGCCGCTTACTACAACAGGGTGGAGGCGTGAACAGGTTGGAGACGACACAAACTCGCCTGTTTTCGTTGACCGAAATGGAGTGTCGTACGTTGGCAGCACTCCTCATACCAATTATCAAGGCTTCGACACCAGTAAGTCAGGGCAGTGGATGCGCGCCGCCGATACCCCAACTCAGGTGAATGCCATTCTCGTTAACGGCATCGTGCCCTCTCGCGCCAACCAATCCTACGGCGGACTCCATAACTTCCCGCGCATGTTAGAGGACTGGAACGGACGCACCTTGCAAATCAACGGCGCCTTCCTGCAACTCAACTTCAGCAACTACGGCACGGGTCCCTATGACCAAGACTCCTGGGAACCTACCGACACTCCAATCGGAGTCGAACGCCTGCAATACTACTGGCCCCCCACCCGCCAATGGGGTTACGACCCCGCCTTGCAACTCGCGCCCGCTGGCCCCGCCGCCGCCCGCTTCATTACCGCCAACCAAAATCGCAACGAATTCTATACCGAACTCCCTGTCAGCGATGCCTTCATGAACCAACTCTGTACCGCCTTCAACGCTGCGCCCAAATCCGGCACGCTCGCCCAAGCCCCCGCGACCGTCCCCTGCCTGTAACTCGCTTGCATCTTTACCCTGTCTGCCTGCTGATTGATTGGAGTCTTTTGGTCATGCCCGACCCCGCCCGCTTACTCGTCGTCCTGCGCCCCCGCCGCGATCGCCCCACCCCACCCAGCCAGCCACCCACCTGGCTCCTCCGCCTCCTGGTTAGGGGACAGCACCGCGATCGCCCCCCCCACGGCTTCACCATCATCGAAATCTTGGTCGCCATGCTCATCGCCTCCATCATGATGATGATCCTCACCCCGCCCATGTTCATGTCCACCGCCGCCCGCGTCCAGCAACGCCGCGCCCAACAAGCCCTGCAACTCGGTCAGGCCGAAGTCGATCGCGTCCGCACCACCGTCGAGCGCGGTAGTTATACCACCGCCGACCTGCCCACCAGCGTCACCACCAACTTGACCGCAGTACCCGCCCCCAGCACCATCGCGGCTAGCCTCAAATCCGCCAACCCCACCTGCAACACCTATATGGGCACCAGCCTCGCCACCAATGCCCTCCTCCCCGTCGATACCAACGGCGATTGCGTCTCCGACTTCCTCGTGCAAACCTTCCGCACCACTGGACCCGCTGGCACCAGCGTCCCCGTCACCGGCTTTCGGATGGGTGTCCGCGTCTACGCCGACATTCCCCAACTGCGCAACGGCATCGGCCAACTCAGTCCCGTCCCCGCTCGCCTCTCTTTCAGCAGCGGCCTCGGTGTCACCATCCGCCAACCCCTCGCCGTTCTGCAAGTGACTATTGTGCGATCGGACACTGGGACAGCGTTACAGGACTATCGGGCGGTGTGTACGAGTGGGAATTGCTAGGGGGTGATGGGTGATGGGTAATGGGTAATGGGTGATGGGTGATGGGTAATGGGGGATGGGGGATGGGTAAGAGTCTTTACTTTGCTTCTAGCGCCTGGCCTCGAACCCTTAGCCCTGAAACCTGCACTCCACCCTCTACTTCCTCCCGCCCTCCATCTCCCCAAGCCTCCACTCCTCCCTCTCCCTTCCCCACTTTCCCCCTCCCTCCCCCTCCCTTTACCTCCCTCTCCCTCCCTCTACCTCCCTTCTCCTCCCATGCTCTCTTTCCTCCTCTCTCGACTGAATCAGCGCGATCGCCGTCAGCAGGGCTTTACCCTGATTGAATTGCTGGTGGCGATCGTGATGGGCAGCATCATTTCTGGGGGGCTGTTATTTGCGGTGGTGGAAGTGTTGCAACTGAATCAGCGGGAAGAGAACCGGACGGAAACGCAGCGGGAAATGAAAGTGGCGCTGGATTACATTGGGACGGAGTTGCGGGAAGCGGTGTTTGTGTATGACGGGCGCTGCTTGACGGGGGCGGGAACGCCGGGAGCGGGGATTAGTTGTCCGGGGGTGTTGAACTATGTGCCGGGATTGCTGAATACGGCTCCGACGACGGTTCCTATTGTGGCGTTTTGGCGGGTCTCGGAACTGCCGCAAACGTTGATTCAAGCGTGTGCGGCGAATGCCACGCAAATTTATGCGGACCCGCCCCCAGCGGCAATTAATGGGGTGCCTTGTCTGTCGCGGCGGAGTTATAGCCTGGTGGTGTATTACCTGGATACGAGTAATCCCACTGGGAATTGGCGCGGACTGGCGCGGATTCGGCGGTATGAACTGGCGCAATTTAACGACAACGGCACCCGCAACACGGGCTGGGTTGATCCCACCCTGACTAACAATAATTTCCTGGGCTGGCCGCTGGATAGTCGGGGGAATAATTTGCAAAACCAAAATACGCTGCCAGATGGCTCCACTAATTTGGCGGTCGGTGTGCCCAGTACCACCGTCAATCCCCCCGTGCTGACCGATTTTGTGGATGCACCCACCGGCAGCGGACAGGCAAATAACGCGATCGCGGGTACCACGACCACGGGCTGTCCTGCCGATCCATCGACCCGCTTGCCGCCCTTTGTCCGCAGTCCCACGATGGGCAGCACCAGTTTCTATGCCTGCGTCCGGGGGGGCGGCATCGATACCAGTGGGGGAGCCGGGATTCCGAATAATCCGGGCGGACGCAATCAGGAAATTTCACTGTTTATTCGGGGGAATACGGCAGGACGACCGGGGGTGCGCCTCACCAGCCGCCAAACCTTTGAGCTGGAAACTCGCATTCTGACCCGTGGCAGCTACGAGAAAAAACCAGCCCCACAGTAGGTTGGGAACTGACTCAAACAATCGTTGGACTGCATGAATACTCGCATTAGATTTAGAAGGACATCAGCATGGGTAGCACTCAAAAACTCATCCCGCGATCGCCACAGCTCATTCCGCGATCGCCCACTCGTGGCTTCACCCTGATCGAAACCCTGGTGATTGTCGTCATCATCGGCATTCTGGCAGCGATCGCGGCTCCTCAGTGGTTCGCTTTTGTCGCCAATCAGCGCTTGAATCGGGCGAATGAACAGGTGCAGCAGGCGATTCGGCTGGGACAGGCAGAGGCCAAACGGACAGGCACCTATCGCCAGGTGCGGTTTGATTTTGCGGCAGACCCGCCCCAATTCGCGATCGTGCCCGTCACCACGGCCTTCAATCCCAACCTGACCATTACCCCGATCGCCCAGAATCAGGTGCGCGGTTGGGTGTCGATCGGGCAGGGCAGCATTCCCCCCCGCACAATCCAACTCACGGATAACAATCCCAACAGCGATGCCATTATCTTCAGTCCCAAAGGGACAGTCGTGGCGACCGCACTCGCTCCCGCCAATCCCAGCCAACTGCCCTATATTGTCACCGTGTCGCTCCGCAATCGCCCCACAAACCGCCGCTGCATTCGGGTTGAAAGTCTCCTCGGTGCCATTAGCCAGGGGAACAATACCACCACCTGTCCTTAAGTCCGGTTAGGGGGTGGCGGGGGGCGGCGTTGGTTTGGGGCGGCGTTTGACCAGCAAGACGGATTTCACCGGACGGGCGATCGCCTCACCTGCTGCATTCACCTTGCCATTGAAAGTTTCGCCCTGAAAATAGAGGCTAGCAGAACTGCCGCCATCCAGGTTGAGCGCCTGCTCGACCCCCATTTTTTTCATGAAATCCGCCAGTTCGGTGAGCGTCAGTCCCGAATTTTGCGGCGCGTCGGGACGTTGCGTGGCTAAAACCCAAAGGATACTGCCATCCTGCATGATCCCGATCGCACTGCGGGCATTGGGCTGATTTTGCCCCAACGAATCTCGCACCACCTGTCCCGCCTGCACCTCTAAAAAGCCCTCCGGCTGCAGATTGAGGAAGGGCAACAAGCGGGGACCACCGCCCATCGCATCTTGCAATTGACACTCGGCGGGGGGCAGCGCTTGGCGCGGCACAATGTCGTATTGCGTTAGCGCCCCACATTGATAGCGGCGAAACTCCGTCCGGTTCAAAATTTTGTCCAGGTAAGGCAGCAGATCGGGATTGTTCATCAAGCGATCGTTGTCTTCTGGTTTAGCGACAGGTTGCCCATTCTGGAAAATGGCAGAAGTCGTTTTTTGGTTCTGCGGATCAAAAAAACCGCCATTCAAAACCGCGATC
>JAIXVO010000751.1 GCA_027482985.1 Cyanobacteriota bacterium | reverse complement strand
GGAAGAATCCAGTCCACCCGATAAAAACACTCCCACTGGAGCATCCGGCAAATCGGCAATTTGAGTCTGAATTTCCGCCTGAAGCAAGGTTTGCAGTTGCGCGATCGCGATCGCCTCATCCTGGATCTGATTGTTGGCTTCCTGCCAGTTAGAAGTTGTGACTTGATTAACCGTCCGTCCTGTCGAGGTGACTGTCCAGGTTTGCTCAGTCCCGGCTGCAAGTTGAGCGATATCAGTCACAGGCGTGCAAGGTGTCGGTACATAGGAAAAACAAGCATAACCATAGGCAGCAGGCAGGCTGATCTCGGCGCGATCGCGGCTCAACGGTGCTAACCACTGCCAGCGAGAGGCAAACCAGATGCCCTGATCGCGTTCCAACCAGTACAACGGCACCCGCCCAAACCCATCGCGTGACAGCATCAGGCGATCGCGGCTCAAGGTCACAGTGGCATCCCAACTGGAGGGCTGAGAGAAACCCGCGATCGAGAGTCCCAACTTCACCACTTCAGTCGTGGAAACATCGGATGCTAGCGAAATGGGCGACCAGGCTACTGTCCATAGGGTTTGATCGTCGTCAATTGGGGACGAGTGGAGCCATGCGGGTGGTAATGGGACATTTTGGGTTCCTAAATATTGCCATTGGGCTTGAATCGTTGTTGGCTGACCTGTACCCCAGTAGCCGATCATTGCTTGCCCTGGTTCGATCGCAGTCAGCCCCATTACCGCACCTCAAAGGTGGCTGTACTCAGTTCGCGATCGCCCCGTAAAAGCCGCACTTTCCAGGTGCCAGGAGTCGCATTGACTCCCAGGTCGTAGCGGCAGCGAGTCTGCCAGACATCGGTTGTGATCACCTTAGTGGCGTAGCGGTTTTGCTTGACGACTGCGCCTGTGGGGTCGAGCCAATCACACTGGAGGGAAAGGGTTTGACCGACGGGAGCTTGGGTCAACGTCGTTTGATACTCCAAGTTAGCAGGACGACTCACGGTGTTCACTGGGCGACTTGGATCAGATTGAAGGAGCACCTGATCTGCCTGCACGCCAATTTGGTTGAAGACCTGCTGTTTGTGTTGCAAGAAGGCAATGCTGCCACTGACGACAATCACGATCGCCGCGATCGCGCCCCCAATGATCCAGCGGCGCTGGCAGTTCTGGACTTCCAGGGCTTCGCGGCGGCGCAGTTGCACCATCGCATCCGGCAATAACTCTGGGGAAAGATTCAATTCCTGCAAAATTTCCTGGACTTGGGTGGCATCCAGTTCATCCTGTTGCCGAGTTTGCAGGCGTTGCATTTCGGCTACCAGTTTTTGCAGTTGGGCTGAAGTCAGGCGATCGCTCATGGTTGCACCATTGCTTGTTGACCTTCAGGAGCCAGTGCAAACCCTAAAAAGGCTTGCGCGGCGGCGTTGGGCGGCGTTTGATACCCATAGTAGAGCCAACGCCGATAAGGGTAGTCAGATTGTTCGGGACGCTGACCCGCGATCGGCACTACTCGCACCGTTTGCTGATTGGCGACTTGTGCCGCTGTCGCATAGCCAATGCCATCGGTGCCCAGCGCTCGGAGGAGTGGCGTGGTGGCATCCTGGGTCAGCGTCGTGATGTTCGTCGTCGTGCCAAAGTTGCCGCCCTGCAACACCAAATCTTTGAAAGCCTGGTGGGTGCCACTGACGGGCGGACGGTTAATCACCCGAATCATGCGATTGGGGCCACCCACCTGCGACCAGTTGACAATCGTGCCCTGGAAAATGCCCTGCACTTGAGCCGCGGTCAAGTTTCCCTGGAATGGATTCGAGTTGCCCACCACGATCGCGATCGCATCCCGTGCCACCTCGACCGCTTGTAACCCCTGCCGAGTTTCAGCGTCGGTCAAAGGACGAGAGATTGCGGCCACATCCGCTTTGCCGCTCTGGAGATCCCGAATCCCTTGATTCGAGCCATTCGCTTGCGTCACAACCTGGGTGCCGGGAAATCGTTGCTCAAAGGCTTGCTTCAAGTTTTGATTCAGAGTCACCATGCTGGTCGAGCCATCCACCCGTACCACCGTCCCCGCTGGCACAGTAGAGGGCAGCGAGAAGGTTGGGTTAGTCGCAGGAGATGGCGCTGGAAGGGCTGACTTTGAGGTCGAAGCGATCGAAGGAGGTGATCCAGGTCGATGAAACCACCAGTAACCACCCACCAGCAGGGCGATCGCGGCGATTAAGTAGGGCAACGGTGAGGGCGCTTTGACTTTCAACATGGGCCAACCTCATTCTTCAACAGTGGACACGACATGAGCCAGCACTTGAGCTTTCGTCAGATCCCGCACCAGCCGCATGGCCTGATGCTTGTAGAGGGGAATCGGCAGCGTCGCCGGGAGGGACTGCATCACGTCTCGCGCTAGGGGCAGACTGCAATCGGAGATCCGGGCGATCGCGTTAGCCCCATCAAACCCCGCTTCCGGCGACAAACTACGCTCAATTCGCACCAGCCAGGTCGGACGCACCACCTCGCCCCGCTCAATGCGTTGCAAACTGGCGATCGTGGCTAACACCACCAAGCGATCGCCCACGCCCAGGCGGGTATCATCGGTGGGCATCAGGCGCACGGTGCGATCAGCCCGTTCATGCAAAATCGGCACCACGCCATAACCATAGGTAATCTCGCTCAGGAGTTTGTGGTGCAGGGTATCCTGCGGGGCAATTCGGTATTCCGTCGTCAAAACCGTTTGTTCGTTCAACCGTAACAGGTTTAAGACATTTTCCCCAAACGCCGCCGCGACAAACGCTTCCGCTGCCAAATCGTAGGCACACAGGACTTTGGCATAGGGCAACAGGCGATCGATGTTGGCACTAAACGCTGGATCAAAAGTGCGAATCACCAGCGCAATATTGGGATTCAACCGATGTGCCAGCAGCCCCAACTCCAGATTCGCCATCTCATCATCCGTCGCCACCACCACACTTTTCGCCGTTGCCAGATTCGTTTTGCTGAGGCTGGCGGCTAAATCCCCCACCACCACAGGCAATTGCGGCAACACACTGGACTCCAGCGCAGCATTACTGACTCCCACGACGGGCTGCTTCAACTGATGCAAAAAGGTCGCCACCCGCCGCCCCACTCGCCCCAACCCCACCAGCACCACATGCCCCTCCGGCGGCAACGGAGGTCGTTTGCGCGGTAACTGGAATTTGGCTGAGAGCAGGGTTTCCGTCAGCAGGGCATAGAGCACGGCGATCGAGGCCGTCCCCGCCAGCATATAGGTCAGGTTCATGAACCGCATCCACAGGGGAATCGCATCTTGCGGATTCAGCACCCCATAGACGGCATCATACGACCCCAGCAACATCACGCCACTGACGTAAAACGCCTGTAAGAGATTAATCCCCGGTTGCGTGAACGTCAGAATCAGCGTGCCTAAAGTTAGCAGGGTGAGGATGCCGCTCCCCACCAGTAGCGCGACCCGCTTCGTTTGTTGTTGCGCCGTCGATCGCCAATAGGTCAGCCCTCTTTGTCGCCAATGCTGAATTGACCCGACCTGCTGCAACCGTTGCCAGAAGGACAGTTTGGGGGTGATGACGGGTGTCGCCAACGTAGCGGCTAAGGATTGCGCTTCAATCAGTTCCACATAGGCAATCAAATCGCCTGCCTGGACGGTGGCATCCGGTTGCCATTGGTGAAATTCGGTAGGCAGTTCTTGCCCATACGGAATGTGACTGAGGACGCGCCGCGTTTGCGTATTGAGTTCGTGGACTGCCCGCCGATCGCACCAGCGATGGTCACGGGTCATTGACGCTTTAACCACCCGGAGCAAGTAGGGCTCAAGCTGGATAAAGCCGCGAATTTCGCTACTCAAGGCCGCGATCGCGAATGCCGGGGCAGGCAGTTGCGTGGCTTCAAAGGCGACAAAATTCCCCAGGCGATCGCCCACCAGTTCATTCAAATTCTCTTTCGCCGAGCGCACAATCAACCGCGCCGTGGGATTCAACAACCGCACTGCAAACGCCGCTTCAATATTCACCCGCTCATCGCTAGCTACCAGCAACACCGCTCGACACTGCTCCACCCCTGCCGCCTGCAAGTACTGCGGTTGCCGACAATCGCCAATCAGGAGGCGATCGAGGCGATCGGCTAGGTGGGGAATTTCCCAGGTGATGGGTTCTGTCAGGGTAATCGCCCCCACGGTAACGCCAAATTCTTGCAACACAGAGACACAAAACTGCCCCAGACTCCCCAACCCGCAGACCAAAAACCGCGAGGACTGACCATCGTGGGGGGAAACTGAAGCGGAGGGCAAAGGACTGGCGACCATGCAGACCTGGGGCAAAAGGACAAATTTTTCCTCCACTATGCCTGACCTCACCCCACTTTGCCCACTTGTGGGGTGAGCAAAAGGCAGGGGGCAGAGGGGAGAAAGCAAAAATTCAGTCGGATCTCCCTGAGCGGGCGCTGCCCATAAACCCCTATTGGGGCGAATGGTGATCAACTGGGTTCAACTTCAGCGCAGACTTTGACTGTAAAAGGCTTTTAGCCTGACCTCAGACCTGCAACCTTATTCCAACAGGGTGCTACGTGAGGATACACAAGTCTGGCAATAGCGCGAGTCTCTAACTAGAACCAAGATTCTGGGTTTGGGTGGCAACCCCCCAAACCCCCCGAATTCAGGGGACGGTTGCGTCCCCCGAACCCCCTCCAAAGGGCAACGCTGGAACTTCGCATCCATGCTCTGGTGGTGACGTTGTTGAGTTTACCTCTGGCAGTGAGCTGAAGTTAAAGTGAATGATGGCTATTCGCCCCTACCCCATTTGGAGCGATCGCTATTTAATTCGGTCTGTGCATCAGAATGAGCCACATCATTGGAGACGTGGCTCATTCATGAGGCAAACCGTCGCAACTGATTAAGTCGTCCCGTTGGTTGCTCAAAGGGTGCCGTAGGTGACACCCAGTTGTTTAAGCCACTGGCGGTAGGCGAGGGAACCTCGATCGCAGGGCACATGAAACTCAGTCGTCAAGTCTAAGGGCAGGCGTTTGGGATTGTGGGACTCCAGACTGTCGCGGTCTTGTTCAAACACCTTGTCCTGAAACGCGATCGCGTCATCCGTTTGACTGGCATCAATAAAATTGAGCGCCATCCACATCCAGCCGATGCACTCCGCTTCACTGACGGGCGTGACGACATACCAAATCGTGAGACAGTCGCCGTCCGGCGTGGTTTTGCGGAAGTATGCGGTCAGTGGGCGGAAGGCGGAGTAGGCATAGGTGACAAATCCCCCCTGCCCGGTATTCATCGGGTCCGGTTGCCAGATGTGAATGTCATCAAAATGCACGCCGCGATCGTCCGTCGTAACAGCATAATCGCCCACCTGGGGAAACTCCAGATCGCCCAGAATGCCTGTATGCAGATGGGCAAAATGAGCCAGGTCTAAAAAGTTTTCGATCGCCCGATAGCCCCCCGTTTGACAGGGATACGGTCCCGCTAAGGCTTTCACAAACTGGTCATCCGTCCACTCTGGAAACGGCGCGATCGCGCTGGGGTCATCCCCTAAACAGACAAACACCAGCCCATATTGCACCTGCACCGGATACGACCGCACACATGCCTGTTTGGGTGGCACATAGTCGGGATGGGCAGGCACCTGAATACACTGTCCCGTCGTGTCATACACCATGCCGTGATAGGGACAGACCAGCGTATTCGCCACCACCTTACCCCGCGACAACCGCACACTGCGATGGGGACAGCGATCAGCCCATACCTGTACCGTGCCATCCTGCCCACACCAGATCACCAAATCCTGATCCAGCACGCGCGCTGACTGCACCGTTCCCGGTGACAGTGCCGCCAGACTCGCGATCGCATACCAATCATTCAGGATCACTGCGTCTAATCGGCCCTGTGCCAAGGCCTCCGCCTGCTGCCCCCATTTCGTTTCCACCATAACAACTCTCTACAGGTAAAAAATCACACTCAGTACAGGTGTCCATTTAGATAATCACATTCCCCAACCGCAAAAGAGTGCCAGCGATGACAGTTTGCATGGTAAAACCGGGAAGCCCCCCTGTGCACCCTTGCCCCATGTCCCCCCCAACCCCCAACCCCTTGCCCCTCCTGACCGCATTACAACAGTGTGCCAATCGTGCCACCGCTGCCTTCCATACCCCTGGGCATAAGCGCGGACAGGGCATTGATCCAGCTTTGCGTCACTTATTGGGCGATCGCGCCTGTCTCGCCGACCTACCCGAACTGCCGGAACTGGATAATTTGTTTGCGCCAGCGGGAGTGATCCAACAAGCGCAAACCCTTGCGGCTCAAACTTTTGGAGCGGATCAAACCTGGTTTCTCACGAATGGATCTACGGGCGGAGTGATTGCCGCCATCCTGGCGACCTGTGCTC
>JAIXVO010000803.1 GCA_027482985.1 Cyanobacteriota bacterium | reverse complement strand
CCCCTTCAAGGCTTCAATAATCTGTAAATTCGCTTTAGGAAAGGGAAATTGCTCGATGTCCGCAAGTTCGACCCAGCGAACTTCATCACATTCCAACGGTTGGGGATCGCCACTGACATAGCGACAGTGATGGACATTGAGGGTGACATGGAAATGAGTGTAGGTGTGATCGACCACAATCAGCAGGTCGCCGACTTCAATTTCAATTCCCAGTTCTTCTTTGATCTCGCGTTGAATGCAGTCGGGAATCGTTTCGCCCGGTTCAACTTTGCCGCCAGGGAATTCCCACAAGCCGCCGAGGAGTCCGTCCTGTTTGCGGCGATCGATCAGGATTTGTCCAGCGGCGTTCCAGATCACGGCCACGCCGATAACTTTGCGAGGGATGGGAGCACGAGTTTCAGTCATAGGAAATTGGGTTTGTAAACCGAGGAGAGCGGCTTGACAGTGGGCTTGCCAGGGACAGCGATCGCACTGCGGTTGACGCGGCAGGCAGACCGTTGCGCCCAAATCCATCAAGGCTTGATTGAAGTCGCGTGGATGAGTCGGGTCGAGCAGGTGATCGGACAGTTGCCAGAGCTGCGCGATCGCTTTGGCGGGAGGGACAGGCAGCGTGATCAGTCGTGCCAGGACTCGTTTTACATTACCATCCAGGATGGCGACGGGTTGGTTAAATGCCGCACTTAAAATGCCGCCCGCAGTGGTGCGCCCAATCCCCGGCAAAGACATCGCCGTGGGCAGATCCTGGGGAAACTGTCCCCCGTGCTGCTGCTGGATCACCTGGGCAGCTTTGTGCAGATTCCGGGCGCGGGCATAATACCCCAACCCCTGCCAGAGTTTGAGTACCTGTTGCTGGTCGGCAGCGGCGAGGGCGGCGATCGCTGGGAATTGGGTCAACCAGCGATCGTAATAAGGGATCACGGTTTTGACCTGGGTTTGCTGCAACATGATCTCCGAGATCCAGATGGCATAAGGATCACGGGTATGTCGCCAGGGTAAATCGCGCCCCTGTTGCCCATACCAACTCAGTAAAGCCTGCCGCAGTTGTTGAACGTCGGCAACCCGATCGCGATCGCCCTTCGGCAACCGTTCCCCATAAACCCCATCCGCCATCTCTGCTGTCCCGTCTTGTCTCAAGATCGCCGATCGCCTTACCTGTGGGGTGGTCAGCTTGCCCGCCCAGACGGATAGGCCCATCCCGCAATCATTCCAGGTAATTTAATTCACACCTTAATCAATATTGATCGAGGTGGGGCGATCGCTGCTGGAGGGGGTGCTCAGCGAAGTTTTGCGGTAGTCGGCATAGAGTTTGGTGCGCCAGGTGAAGAACGGCTCAAAGGTGCCGATATCGGCAATACCGGGGGTGCCTTTGCCTTTGAGTGCGGTCGGGATGTCTAAATAATTGCCTTCTGGGAATTTGACGTACATGGACAAACCCGCGACGGCAAAATCTGCCAGGGTGGGATGGTCACACACCAGGTAGGGTTGTTCCGTCAAAATGAAACAGAGCGCCGCCAAATCCCGTTTCATCGCATCTTTGCCGGCTTTCAGGACATCGGGGCTAAAGCCGACCCCAAAGCCTAAAACGCCCAACAAATCACTCGGAACGGCACCCACTAACGTCTTTAAGAAGTCGGGCGTATCCGAGGGCAAGACGGCAGTCCGAAAGGTCGGATCTTTCTCCATTGTTTCGATCAAACACTTGCGGGCATTGAGGCCAATCGATTCATCCGCCCACTGCTCCATCACCAGCGTCAGGCCGCGCAATTTGGGATCGGTCGGGATAATCGGTCGGTCGGGATACTTGCGTTCCAGGTATTCCGCGATCGCCGTAGAATCCGCAATCACCTCATTCCCGTCTTTCAACACGGGCACCTGCCGCTGTCCCGACATCCGCACCAACTCCACCTGGCCTAATCCGGGCGTGACATTAATTTTGCGATACTCCAATCCCTTGTAATCTAGAATCAGCCGCACTTTCTCGGCATAGTGGGACATCTCAAATTGGTACAACTCCAGCATGGTGTGTCTCCTATCACAAGGTTCGGAACGCGATCAGTCGTGCATAACTCCGTCAGCCTAACGCAGTCCCAGAGAAAAAGGAATAGGGCGGAAGGCAGAGAGCAGAGGGAGTTGACGGTACGCTGAGAGCGGCGCGATCGCCTACTGTTAACGAGGTCACCATGACACCGGAATCGATTCACATTACGGTCAAATTATTTGCCGCCTATCAGGAGGCGTATGGGGTGCCGGAGTTACAGTGGGTCATGCCCGCCGGAACGACGGTGGTACAGGTGCGCGATCGCCTGCTGACGGAACACCCAGAACTGGAAGGCTGGCGACATCTGACTCAATTTGGCGTGAATCTGGAAACTGCTCCGCCGGAAACGGTCTTGCAGGCAGGCGATGAGGTGGTGATGATTCCGCCTGTGAGTGGGGGTTAATGCTTGTTAGTCGGGTGGCCTCGGCTCTTCCCCGCTACACTAAATGAAGAAAAATTTTGGTTGATGTTATGGCACTTCCCGCGTTACCGTTTCCGACTCCCGTTGTTTTGCTATATTGCATTGCGATCGCCTCTGTCCTGATTTATCTACCGTTTCTGCTGGTGGCTTACAGTCGTGTCCAAATTGGCTTTGAAGCCCTGAAGATGCCCCGCTCGATGGTGGATAAGTTACCCGACTCCGCCAAACGCGCCAACGCCGCCCATCAAAACGCCTTTGAAACCTTTCTCACCTTCTCGGTGGCCGCCCTCATGGCCTATGTCACTGGGCTCGATTCCCCCAGTGCTGCCTGGGCTGCGATCGCCTTTGTCGTCGCCCGCACCATCTACCCCATCGTTTATATTGCCGATATTCCTTTAGTGCGATCGCTGATGTTTGGCATTGGCTCCTTCAGCACCGCCACGCTCTTCATCCAAAGCATCATCCACGTCACCCGTTCCGCACCGTTGTCTTAAACCAAACTGATTGAAGCCGTAGCTCAGGGCGAAGAGGTGGTCATTAACCGACATGATGGCTACTCGTTCAAAATTGTTTTGATTCAGCAAAATCAACCCCGTCCCCGGTTTGGCAGTGCGAAATGATTAATCAAGATAGCTGATGATTTCGATGCCCCTTTTGAGGATTTTCAAGAATACGCACCACGAGGCTGTTGCTAGATACTCATACGTTTCTTTGGTTTATTGAAGGCAATTTTAATTTAAGCGACACAGCTAGAAACTGATTGAAGCTAAGAACGATGAGCGGTTTTTGAGCATTGCTAGTCTGTGGAAGATGGCTATTAAGGTTGGCTTTAAGCAGTTGACACTCCAACTATCATTCAATGATCTTATTGCTCAACACATTGATGTCAACAAAATTGAGTTGTTGCCGATCGAGGTCGATCATTTGGACGAATTAGCAAAACTCCCTTTTCATTACAAAGATCCATTTGATCGGCTGATGATTGCTCAACGTCTTGCAGCAGACATGACAATTCTATCTAGAGATAGCGTATTCGCGATTGACCCAGTTTCATTGATGTGGTGAGCCATGACTTAGAGGCTGAAGTTCAGACGGTTCCAGGGATGGCAACTGGGTCAACATTTGATTGAGCAGTGCTTGTGGCATCCTCTGTCATTGTGAGTGAACAGCGCCTTCCATTCTACAAAACTCAAAACCCGGAATCTGACCAGTTCCCTTTTAGCAGCTAGTAGACGACGGCATGAATTTGTCTACCGTGGGGTGGGCATCTTGCCCGCCCAGGTTATCAGCCAGCACGACAAATGGTAGAACTAATCTCGCCGCCGTCCACTAGGGGCATTTCCAGCTGCGATCGCCCCTACCAGATCACAGCCCATAGCCTCGCGATCGCCGTTGCCGAACTATTTGCTTAATCACCCATAACGTGTGTCACATCAATGGAAAAGTATTTGAAGACCAGTGCAATTATTGATTGGGAAAATCCAGCGATTGTCGCATGTGCGAAACAGATTGCATGGAAACGGGAAACCCCAACCGCGATCGCTCAGGCGTGTTTTGAGTGGGTGCGCGACGAAATTTTTCACAGTTTTGACTATCACTTGAATCCAGTTACCTGTCGGGCTTCGGATGTTCTTCAGTTTAAAACTGGATATTGCTATGCCAAGAGTCATCTACTAGCTGCACTGTTGCGGGCAAATCAAATCCCGACCGGATTTTGTTATCAACGGCTGAGTATTGATGGCACGGGAGCACCATATAGTTTACATGGTTTCAATGCCATCTACTTAGAAGCATTGGGGTGGTATCGCGTGGATGCCAGAGGCAACAAAAAAGGGATCAAAGCTCAGTTTACTCCGCCTCAAGAGCAACTTGCCTTCACACCGCAATTGGCAGAAGAAGCAGATTTTCCAGTTATTTTAGCGGAACCCTTACCCTTGGTTGTAGCTGCCTTACAAGCTCAGACAACTTGGGACAGAATGCTAGATCACCTTCCAGATGTGACTCTAGAATCAGCTCTTCATCATGGATTAAAGAAATGGTAGAAACACCCTGATGGGCTCTTCGGTTTAAGTTTTGAACGAGGATAACCTAATGCAATGAGCCGCCTAACGTCTCCAGATGCGTTGCCAGAAAGTCCGGCGGGGTTGGTTGGGTTGGGTGCGGGGCGGTTGCACAGCAGGCCGCGGTTGGGTCACGACTGGAGCCGGATTCACGGTGACCACAGGCGTTACAGGATTGTAGACGGGCGGTTGGACGACAGAGGTTTGCACAACGGGCGTGGTGGGGCGGGGAGTCGAAACCGGACGGGAAGCCAACGCCGCATTATTCAAGCTCGCCAGACTTTGATCATTGGTTAGGTAAATGTGCCCAACAGATGCGCCCTGATAGGAACGCTCCGTCAATTTCCAACCGGGTTCCAGGAAGAACTTGCCAAAGCCCTGAGTTAAGCCGCGAGTTCTGCCAATTAGCAGTTCGGGCGCGTTGCGATCGACCGTGGGCGCAGCCAACAACTGCAATTCATTATTTCGGCGGACGACCCGGAAGCTATAGCGCCAGTTCAGGTCTTCACCGCCCACCCGCACGGAATAGCCGTTGCTATCGGTCGCGCGACCACAAATATCGGTAAAATCAAAGTCCAGCAGTAACGGATTGATGGTGGTACCGCCGTTCGCATCACTCCAACACTGCCGCGCATTGCTAATCTGCTTTAGAATCAGAAGTTGGTGGAGCGTTCCACCGGCATAGGGAGAAGCCACGATCGCATAGCGATTTTGATCAACTTCCATCTGACTAAACAGGGAATTGGCTCGTGCTGCGTCCGCAATCCCCAGGGTAGACAGCGCAAGCATCGCCAGCGTAGCGCTACGCAGGTTCAACAGAGTATTCATAGGGGTAAAATTCCTGAGAGTGTGATTGAGTTACTGTTGACATCCGAGACGCACCCCTTTTACCGAAAGTTTCCAATTTTGGAAAACTAATTCACTAAACCGTTACAGGAGGCAGCACGATGAATATTTTTGGCATTGGATTACCGGAAATGGCGCTGATCTTTATCCTGGCGCTGCTGGTATTCGGTCCCAAGAAGCTGCCGGAGATTGGTCGGAGTTTGGGCAAAGCGCTGAAGGGCTTTCAAGAAGCCTCGAATGAGTTTCAAAATGAGTTCAAGCGAGAAGCCGAGCAGATTGAGAAGGTGGTGAAGCAGCCGATGCAAGCCAAGCTAGAAGAACCCCCGCAACCCGCGTTATCGCCCTCCACAGAAACCCGGGCGGCTGAACCGCAAGTCATCGAGGCCGAAACCGTTTCCTCTGGGGCAGACTCCGCCAGCGACAAAACCACTTAAGCGCGGAGCGATCAACTCATGCATCTAGATCATGTTGATTCGAGCGGCGACTGAAGCCGATACAACCGAGTGGGTGCGGTTGCGAACCTTGCTCTGGGCGGATCCAGACAACGATCATCCCGCAGAAATTCAAGCGTTCTGGTCGCGTCAAGCAGATCGCGCCACCTTTGTTTGCGATCGCGGCAACGGCAAACTGGGCGGGTTTTTAGAAACTCGGATGCGAGATTATGCTGAAGGGTGCAAAACGGATCGGGTCGCCTATCTGGAAGGACTCTATGTCGAGGCCAATCTGCGACGGCAGGGCATCGCTAGTCAATTGATTGAGGCGGCGGAACAGTGGGCGCGATCGCTGGGTATCGTGGAAATGGCCAGCGATTGTTTGATCGATAATTCAATTAGTCGGCAAACCCATCTCGCTAATGGCTTTGCCGAAGTGGAGCGGATCATCTGCTTCCGCAAATTACTGTCCTAACTCACTGAACGCATGACAGAGATGCAAACGACCGATAACCAATCCGCGATCGCTATTCAGCCGCAACTGATTGTGGGCTTGGGTAATCCCGGCGCGAAGTACGATCGCACCCGCCACAACATTGGTTTTGATGTGGTGGATTTGCTGGCGCAGTATTGGCACATCAGCCTGAGTGACCAGAAAAAGTTTCATGGGCTGTTTGGGGAAGGCGTGGCACCTGGCGGCAAAATTCGTCTGCTGAAGCCGCAAACCTACATGAACAACTCTGGACAGGCGATGCGAGCGGTGATCGATTGGTACAAATTGCCCCCGGAATCCGTCCTTGTCATCTATGACGATATGGATCTGCCGTTGGGCAAAATTCGACTGCGGTTGTCCGGCTCGGCGGGGGGACATAATGGGATGAAATCGGCGATCGCCCATCTGGGCACGCAAACCTTTCCCCGCCTCCGAATTGGCATCGGCAGTGCCAAGGATAAAGCTGACAAAGATACGGTTTCTCATGTGCTGGGTAAGTTCGCGCCGAATGAGGCGGCGATCATGGCGGATGTCGTGCAATTGGCGGCTGACAGTGTAGAGTACAGCCTGAAGCATGGCGTGGAGAAAGCCATGAGTCTATTCAATAACCGCACCGCTGGCGAGACCCAATCTTAAGAATCGCAAAAAAACTTCAAGCTTCTGTATTTCAACTGATGGTAAAAGCTCAAATGCTTTCTAGGCTGAGATTAAGCGAGTTTTCCGCGATTGTGTTGATTTAATCAAACCTTATAAGACTATTCCTATGGTGAGTAATCCCCGTTCCCCGGCCGCCTCAACCTCTCCTATCACCAGTGTGCCACTGCTCAATAGTAAAGCTGTCGTGAACTGCCACATTCTGGTGCCCGATCTACCCAAACCCGTGGGGGCGATCGCCTACGAAGGGC
Source organism: Cyanobacteriota bacterium (assembly GCA_027482985.1). Lineage (GTDB taxonomy): Bacteria > Cyanobacteriota > Cyanobacteriia > Leptolyngbyales > Leptolyngbyaceae > JSC-12. The sequence goes on along the minus strand of JAIXVO010000803.1, from coordinate 4,293 downwards.
AATTCTATAGTTATTTCCGCTGTTATCCTGATGTGGATGCCGTGCAACGCGCTGCCGCCCGCCTGATTGCGCGAGGCGATTTAATCCTCTTGACGCAAGTCCGGCGCGGTTTGATATTGTGGGTATTTGAACCAGATGCCCAACTCGCCAAACGTTGAGCCACGGACAGTCCCCTCTACTCCCCTCTCTTGCCTGTGGCAAAACGCTTACCCCAAACCACTGCCTACGTCCGCGTCACGCGCCAATCCTGGGAAGCTGGCACGATCGCCGGAGAAGTTCGTGCCAACCACTATGAATGGCAGTTTGAGTGGTGTTTTCGCAAAGGGGAGTTGATGGTGAATCCCTCCCTGGGGCGAGCGCTGATCAAAGAACCCCTGGGCCGATTTTTGGAACAACAAGACTACCAGCTTGAACCGGGTGGCGATTACTCTTTCACAATTCGGGGAGACGTGTAGCTAGTCGCGCCAGGTAACGCTCGATCAGCAAAATCGCCACAATGTCGTCAATCGGGCGCGGAATAGTGCGAAATGCTTGCGGCAAGAGACGCCCTAAACCCGCTGGAGGGTACATTTGCCAATAGCGATCGCGGGCTTCCAGCGTACTATTCCGCTCATCCACCGTCACTACCCGCAATGAATCAGTCAATTCCTGCGTCAAGCGTTGCTGCCATTCGCGGGAAGACGTTTGATCCCCAATCACAATTAAGGTCACAGGATAGCGGACGCAGAGCTGTTGCACCGTCGTCACAGCCTGCCCCGCATCAACGACCTGATTGTATTGCAGGATCCGATCAACCCCCATCACGGCAATGCCGCACTTCTGGCGACCGGGGTCAAACCCCAAAATCACAGGTTGATCAGACACTACCGGGATTTCGGCGTGCATAGAAAAAGCCGTTCTGGTGAGACAGACGCAATCCGGAACCGACGCATGAATGAAGCCAAACTGCGCCCAGCGAGTGATTAACCGTTGCGATCGCGGGGTTTCGCCTTGTTCACTTTCAATTCGCGTCCGAGCCATTCTGCCCCGTCCAATTCTGCGATCGCCGCATCTTCTTCGGCATCACTTTCCATGTCCACAAAGGCGAAGCCTCGCTTTCTACCTGTCTCCCGGTCGGTCGGAAGGCTGACGCGGCTCACCTTCCCATACTCGGAAAACACCTCACGGATATCATCCACTTCTGCCTGGAATGACAGGTTTCCAACGTAGATAGTCACACTATTCTCCAAACCATTTCTTGAAAGCCAACTTTGTATCCAGGAATTTCACCTAACAGGAACACTGTCACTGATATTCCTCAATCCAAAGCATTTATTTGAGCGTAATTATAGCCGAAACAATTCATAAAAGCAGCATAAGTTCGGCACATTGTCTAGGGATCAGGGGCTAAAGTTTATGGTGATGATTGAGTACGACCGGGGGTACGAACAGCGGCAACGGCAGGCTACAAGACAGGTATCATCGTATGATGAAGGCAACCAGCCAGGTGATGAGGGCACAATCAGAGGACAGTCGTTGCATGGATACAAAAGCATTTAAGCGATCGCTCAATAGTTCCGAAAACTACCACCGCAAGGGCTTTGGGCATGGTGAAGAAGTGTCCGGCTTGATGCAGTCGGAATATCAAAGCAATTTAATTCAGTACATTCGTGATCACCAGTACACGCTGGTGCGCGACAACATCACCATTCGGTTAGCGGAAGCCTTTGGTTTTTGTTGGGGGGTAGAACGGGCGGTCGCGATGGCCTATGAAACCCGCACCCATTTCCCCACAGAGCGCCTCTGGATCACCAACGAAATTATTCACAACCCGTCTGTGAATCAGCGGTTGCGCGAGATGGACGTGCAATTCATTCCCGTGGAGCAGGGCGTTAAAGATTTCTCGGTCGTCGATCGCGGCGATGTCGTCATCCTGCCTGCGTTTGGGGCCAGTGTGCAGGAAATGCAATATCTGAATGACAACGGGTGCACGATCGTTGATACCACCTGCCCCTGGGTTTCCAAAGTCTGGAACACCGTCGAGAAGCATAAAAAAGTCAATTACACCTCAATTATTCACGGCAAGTACAACCACGAAGAAACGATCGCCACCAGTTCGTTCGCCGGGACTTACCTGATTGTGTTGAACCTGCAAGAAGCCGAATATGTGACCCATTACATTCTGCAAAACGGCGGTTCCGAGGCCGAACGGCTCAGTCGCCGAGAAGAGTTCATGGCAAAATTCAGCCGCGCCTGCTCCGCTGGATTCGACCCCGATCGCGATTTGGAACGCGTGGGCATTGCCAACCAAACCACCATGCTGAAAGGGGAAACCGAACAAATCGGCAAACTCCTGGAACGCACCATGATGCAAAAGTATGGCCCCGACCAACTGAATGAACATTTCCTCAGCTTCAACACCATTTGTGATGCCACGCAAGAACGCCAGGATGCCATGTTGGGCTTAGTCGAAGAAAACCTGGATTTGATGGTCGTGATTGGCGGCTATAACTCCTCCAATACTACCCATCTCCAGGAAATCGCCATTGAACGCAGCATTCCCTCCTACCACATTGATAGTGCCAGTCGCATCGGTCCCGGCAACCGCGTAGAACACAAACCCCTGCATCGCGACCTCGAAGTCACCGAGAACTGGCTACCCGCTGGCAAACTCACGATCGGCATTACCTCCGGTGCTTCCACCCCCGATCGCGTTGTGGAAGAAGTCCTGGAAAAAATCTTTGAGTTGCAGTCCGCCGCGATCGCGGTTTAAGCCTGCGCTTGTAGCAGCCTCGAAACCGTGGTATAAAAAGAACAGGTTGTTCAGTAGTTTCTCGGTGAATGCGACTCGTATCAGATCGCCCCAGGAATTACTCAAATCCTTCTATCATCAGGGTTATACGCTTTATCAAGGTGGGGCTGCATCTAAATGTAGTCCCACCTTTTTTACAAGCGAGGCAAAAACTCATACATACAAGTGGTGGAGTCTGACGCGATCGCCGAAGAACCGCCCCCCAGTCCTCCTGATTTCCGACCCAGGGCGTAGCATTCGGGCTTAAGCTTGGGGGTTTGCAGGTCAGTCTTTCTGCCGAATGCTGCGCCCCTACTGGGTTTCTTCTTTCTCGCTTGACTCCTGGTAGAGACGTGCCAGCGGCGCGTCTCTACGATCTTTCTCTGGCGCTCTTTCCTCCCGACTTCTCCCTTCCTATCCCCGCACAATGTACGGCGAATTCACTGCCGTAATCCGCCCTGCTTGCACAAGCGCTTGATACACGTTAGCCACCACTTCGGCGCGGCTGGCATCGCGGTTGGGATTGAGTTGGCGGAGGTTGGGATAGTTCACGACGATGTCTTGGATGGTCGCGATCGAGATCTGGTTTTGGGCGTACTGCGGAATCGTGGCGCGATCGTCGAAGGCATTCAGGGCATTCAAATCGGCTCCTGTCAGCCCCAAGCCAGTGACCAGCGAGGCTAGCACTTGCAATCGGAGAACGTTTTGCCCCGGTTTGAAGGTGCCATCCGGGAAGCCGGAAATGAAGCCGCCCTGATAGGCGCGATCGATAAAGGGTTTGGCCCAAAAATCGGCAGCGACATCGGCAAAGGCGATCGCGGTGCGGCGGGCGGGGGGATTGAAGGCATTCACCACCAGCGAGGCATATTGGGCGCGGTTGATGGGAATATCCGGGCGGAAACTGCCATCTTCAAAGCCGCCAATCCAATTTTGTCGGGCTAATCCGGTAATGAAATCGGCCGCCCAGTGACCTTGAATATCGGTGAAGAGGGGCGCGTTCGCAGTGGGATTAACGATGAAAGGAGAGGCGATCGCCGGGAGTTGGTTCAAGGCCACCAGGGATTGATAGACCATCGCGGCAACTTCGGCGCGGGTAATGTCCTGCTGGGGTTCCAGTTGGCGCACACTGGGATGATTCACCACCATCCGGCGTTGGGTAGCGGTGGCGACTTTTTCGGTGGCGTAGCTGGGAATTTGGGCGCGATCGAAGTAGTAACTGAGCACATCCAATGTCCCACCCGTGAAGTTCAACCCATCCACCAGGGAGACGATCGCCTGCACCCGCGTCAGATTTTGATTGGGGCGGAAGGAGTTATCCGGGAAACCAGAAATAAATCCCATTTGGCTAGCTTCCTGAATAAAGGGCGATGCCCAGAAAGAGGTCGGCACGTCTACAAAAGTCATAGCTGGACGTTTGCGGGGCAACTCAAAGGCGCGAGAAATCACGGCAGCATATTGGGCGCGCGTGATCGGGTCTTCCGGCTTGAAGCTGCCATCGGGGAAGCCGCTAATGTAGCCTTTAT
>JAIXVO010000769.1 GCA_027482985.1 Cyanobacteriota bacterium | reverse complement strand
GCCCTGTTTGGTTTTCTAGCTTTTAGCTTTTTCTTTAAGCGTTGATTCTAACACGAATGGGGGATGGGGGATAGGGGATAGGGGATGGGGGATAGGGGATGGGGAATTTACTCCCCACTTCCCAACCCCCCACCCCCCCTTCCCCAACCCCCTTCCCTACCATCTTTCGTTATTCTTAGGAATTCTTGAACACGATGCGCGTCTGAATTGGGTTATGGCTGGACATAGTAAGTGGGCGAATATTAAGCGGCAAAAAGCGAGAGTGGATGCGGTTAAAGGGAAGGTGTTTACCAAAATCTCGCGGGAAATTATTGTGGCCGCTCGGAGTGGGGTACCCGATCCAAACGGCAATTTTCAACTCCGGACGGCGATTGAAAAGGCGAAGGCAGCAGGGATTCCGAATGACAATATCGATCGCGCGATCGCCAAAGGGGCTGGCAAACTGGGCCCCGACAATGCGGCGTTAGAGGCCATTCGGTATGAGGGTTATGGACCGGGGGGGGTGGCGGTTTTAATTGAAGCCTTGACCGACAACCGGAATCGCACGGCGGCAGACTTGCGGGTGGCCTTCAGCAAAAATGGTGGCAACCTGGGGGAAACGGGCTGTGTCGGCTGGATGTTCGATCAGAAGGGCATTGTCGCCGTTTCGCTGACCCCACCCACCAGTGGTCGCGGGCGGAAAGCGGAAGCGACTCCAGAAATTACGGAAGAGATCCTGTTGGAGGCGTTTCTGGAGGGAGGTGCCGAAACTTATGAACTGGTGGAAACAGAGGAGGGGGCGATCGCGGAAGCCATCACTGATCCAGCTAATTTAGAGAGTTTGAGTCAAACCTTGAAGGACAAAAATTTCCCAGTGACCCAGGTGGAGTTACGCTGGATTCCGAATAACACGGTGGAAGTGAGCGACCCGCAACAGGCTCGCAGTCTCCTGAAGTTGATGGACGCGTTGGAAGACCTCGACGATGTGCAGAGCAGCACAGCTAATTTTGAAATGACGGAAGAGCTGATGGTGTTGAGCGTTTAAGGGGGCGATCGCGGTCTTTAAAAAAGAAATCAGGAGCCGACATAAACCCCCGTCAGCTCCCTTAAAGTGTCTGTACTCTACACGTTCACTAGCATAGCCAACTACCCACAAGGGTGAATTCCTCCAGTTGGGTTGACCCAATCGGGTGATATTTGCTTCATCATGCAAGATTGATTGCAATCAAAAAAGAGATAGACATCACTGCCTATCTCTTTTGGTGATTTTTGAATTAGAAGCTCGAAACAGCACCCATTCAAAAACCTAAGCTGTTTGGGCAGGCGAGATACCCACCCCACAGGTATTGAATGTACAAGGCTTAGTAGCGGTAGCCGCTGCCGCTGCTGCCAGTGCCAGGCTTATGAACAACGAAGCTCATCACCTGACATTGTTTGATATTGTCAAACGCCACCACGCGAATGTAGCAATTGCCGTACTCAGAGCGGCACTGTTGCACTTCATTCAACACTTCTTGAGGAGAAGAAACGTTGAACAAAGGCAACTTCCACATCGTCCAGTAATAGGTTTCAGCATTGGAATCTTCGTTGAACTCAACGCAGGGGTGATAACCCTGGTCGATCACATATTGAATTTGACGCGCAATTTGCGCATCGGTGAGAGGAGGCAGGTAAGAAAAAGTCTCAAACCGACGCTCTTTGGGTAGGGTCTTCATGGTTTCCTCAATAACGAAAGAGTGTAGTGATCGGGAGTGGTAATTGGTAATTGGTAGTTGGTAGTTGGTAGTTGGTAATTGGTAATTGGTAACTGAGTTTAATCCACTCCCATTACCCATTACCGATTACCCCTTACCCATTACCCATTACCCATTACCCGCTTCCTCTCCCGACGTAAATTCTTGTTCAGGATGGGTCGCTGAAGCGTTTGGATCAATCTGCGTCATCCGTTCCAGTTGTTGGGTGCGTTGTTGCAGGTTGGCTTGCTGAATCCCCGATCGCAGCATTTCTGGCAGGTAATCGGCAAGTTCTTCGGCAATGTGTTCGCGCACGGTGAGTAGACGGAAGGCTAATCGTTGCTCTTCTTGAAAAAGGGCTTGGAGATAAGCCTCCCCATCTTGAATACTGACCCGGTAGGAAAACTGGCGTAACCAGTAAGCCCGTTTGGGTTCAGTTTCGTCCAACTGGGCGATCACAACGCGCAACGCCTGATAAGTCATGTAGCTGACCAGGGTTTTGGTTGTGTCTTTGGTAATCTGCTTCAGATCCATGTTGAGAAGTTAGAGTGTCGGATTTTGAATTAAGAACCGTTGTAAAGCCAAAACCCAAAATCCGCAATCTCCAATCATCAGACGGTATCAACCGCTTCAAATTCGAACTTGATTTCTTTCCACAGTTCGCAAGCCGCAGCCAATTCAGGACTCCAGCGGCAAGCTTCACGGATGATGTCGCCACCTTCCCGCATCAGATCGCGACCTTCGTTCCGAGCCTGGACGCAAGCTTCCAGAGCGACGCGGTTCGCGGTTGCACCAGGCGCGTTACCCCAGGGGTGACCCAAGGTTCCACCACCGAATTGCAGCACGGAGTCATCCCCGAAGATGTCCACGAGGGCGGGCATGTGCCACACGTGAATCCCACCGGAAGCGACGGCCATCACACCAGGCATGGAAGCCCAATCTTGGGTGAAGTAAACGCCACGGGAGCGGTCTTGTTCGATGTAGTTTTCGCGCAACAGGTCGATGAAGCCCAAGGTGATAGCTTTGTCGCCTTCCAATTTACCCACGACAGTACCGGTGTGGATGTGGTCACCACCGGACATCCGCAAGCACTTCGCCAACACCCGGAAGTGAATCCCGTGGTTCTTTTGACGGTCGATCACGGCGTGCATAGCGCGGTGAATGTGGAGCAACAAGCCGTTGGCGCGGCAGTACTTCGCGAGGGAGGTGTTCGCGGTGAACCCACCCGTCAGGAAGTCGTGCATGATGATGGGCATTTCGAGTTCTTTCGCGAAAGCGGCCCGTTCCATCATTTCTTCACAGGTGGGAGCGGTCACGTTCAAGTAGTGACCTTTGATTTCACCCGTTTCAGCCTGAGACTTGTGGATGGCATCAGCCACGAACAGGAAGCGATCGCGCCACCGTTGGAACGGCTGAGAGTTGATGTTTTCGTCGTCTTTGGTGAAGTCCAAACCGCCGCGCAGACATTCGTAAACGGCACGACCGTAGTTCTTGGCGGACAAACCGAGTTTGGGTTTGATGGTGCAACCCAGCAACGGACGACCGTACTTGTTGATCTTGTCGCGTTCAACTTGAATCCCGTGCGGGGGACCTTGGAAGGTCTTTAAGTAAGCAACGGGGACGCGCAAGTCTTCTAACCGCAGAGCTTTCAACGCTTTGAAACCAAACACGTTACCGACCAAAGAGGTCAGCAGGTTGGTGACAGACCCTTCTTCGAACAGGTCGAGGGGGTAAGCGATGTAGGCGATGAACTGATTCTCTTCACCGGGAACGGGTTCGATGTCGTAGCAACGACCTTTGTAGCGATCGAGGTCGG
>JAIXVO010000630.1 GCA_027482985.1 Cyanobacteriota bacterium | reverse complement strand
GACTGAAACAAACGACCGTCGCTAGTGTAACGCATTCCCCAGTATGCTTTCATCACCACTTCCCCGCAAGGGGACTGAAACTAAGTTGAGGCACTATCGATAATAGTGTGACCACCTTCCACTTTCATCACCACTTCCCCGCAAGGGGACTGAAACTGCTGCTTCGGCTTTCTGTTGCTGTTCTTGAGCTTGCTGTTGTCTTTCATCACCACTTCCCCGCAAGGGGACTGAAACAAACCAGTTATTCAACGGAATATCACTAAACAGTGTAGTCTTTCATCACCACTTCCCCGCAAGGGGACTGAAACAGCCTTGGGATGATGTGAAAACTGTCCAGTTTGCGCTGGGCTTTCATCACCACTTCCCCGCAAGGGGACTGAAAACAACCAACATTGCGGTAACAAATACAACCTTAGCAACCTTTCATCACCACTTCCCCGCAAGGGGACTGAAACTTTATTGACGGAAATTTCAAATATTTTTTCCTCGTTTTCTTTCATCACCACTTCCCCGCAAGGGGACTGAAACTTGTGCTAATGTCCCCTGGTTGCATATATCTGGACTGTGGGTCTTTCAATCTATCAAGCGTCAACTATTTTTGCTAAAAACGTCAATTGGAGCAAAAGTTCAAATCTATGCTAAGTAAGCGTTTGAGCGGATGTATGAATTGTCATTTTTGCTGTCTTTAATTGTCGTCTGATAGGCTTTCCTTTTGAAGCGGGTAGCGAGAATCGAACTCGCAACTAAAACTGGGGAAGCTTGACACGATTTCGATGCAGCAGCGTTTCTAGCCTTTTCCTCAATTCCTTACCCCCAATCTATCATTGTTATAGTTCCTTCATAATTCCCCTGCTCTTGAATATTTCGGTCTTGAGACTGATAATTACCGCCCCTAATCAAATTCATGAAGCGGTTCAACCCAAAGTCTGCCATCGTGCTAACTATCTGTGTGAATGTTGTCATGCCTGTGAGCAAGGCTATGGATTCTGACCAAAGCTATATTTCTTGTTCCTGTGTTAATCGGAACGTAATTAGTCACAGCAAGAAGGAGGGCTAATTGAGAACGCCCAAAAGCCCTACCCCAACTTTTATTGCGTTGACGCGGGACAATCGCTTTGCTTTTGCGCTTGTATCCATCCGAGGATGGCGGTTGTGAACTATTCCCACTATCGCGTTCACTCAACTTGCGCAGCGTTTCCTTGAGCTGTTCCACTTCCGCTTGCAGTTGAGTTAATTGTGTTCTCAATGCTGTAGTCTCTGCCCGTTGCCGCAAATACTGCTCATACCAGAACCGCGCCCCCAGTTGTTCTGGGTCAAAGTTGGGGGCAGCCATCATCGCTTCTAGATTGGCATCACTGGTTTCCATGCCGTTCAACCTACCCCATCCGCTCCGATTTGGCGATTCTCATTTAAACTTTCTTATTGCGCTGACCAATTACGATTAATTGTAGAAAACAATGGCTGCACTGCTCTAGATGGAAGCTCTTTATCTTGAAGAATAAGATTAAAGGTTAGTTTTGTAAACGCTCAAGACTGTTTATAGCTTTGGTCAGCCCGCTTAGGCGATTGCTTAGAAAGAATCTACCCTGCCCCTGCAGGTATTTTCTTTGCTAGAAATCGCCTTAGAACTCTCAATACCCAGCGGCTCTGGCCGCAACCACCCGGTAAGGACTGGTCGAAGTCTGATCACGAGGCATTCGGCAATCTAACTGGTAAAAATTCGGCAATTGCCGTTTTCAAGGCAACCTGGCGGAGCTTTGCCAATTGCACCAATGCGGCGGCTCGTTTGGTGCAATCTGCTCGACAAAGACGAGTAACTTTGGGTGTTCCTCAAATGACTGAGCATGAGCGTTAAATGAAGGCCGACCTACAGCCGTTTTCCATTGGATAAACCACACCTTCTGTAAGGGCGAATGGCCATTCGCCCCTACTTTCTGGGGCTGACCATTCTGAGAATTGCTGTAAGACTGGGCAGGTGTCAGAATTTCGTTTTGAGAAGCGGGTAGAGAGAATCGAACTCTCAACTAAAGCTTGGGAAGCTTTCGTTTTACCACTAAACTATACCCGCAGAGGTGCGTCACTCAGGCGCAGAGCATATTGTAACTCAAAATACCGAGCCACAACACAATTTTTCGGAGAGGTTGGCGGCTATGACCGCGATCGCTCAGGCGGGGTGGTAGTAGAAGGCGAAGCCGAGGACGATGTAAGTCGCCAGCAGGAGGGAGCCGTCGAGCCAGTTCGATCGCCCGCTGAAGGTAATCAGATTGGTGATGGCGACGGCGATCGCGACCGCAATCACCTGAAATGGGTTGAAATTGAGGTCGAGGGGTTGGTGAATCACCTGTCCCACAAAGACGAGCACGGGGGCGACGAATAAGGCAACGAGCAGACTATCCCCAGTGGCGGTGGCAACCGTCAGATCCATTTGATTTTTGCTGGCCATCCGCACCATCAGAACAAAACCCGCGACATCACTCACTAACGGCAATAGAATCACCCCAGTAAAGAGTGGCGTTAAGCCGAGTTGGGTGGTTTGGCTATCGATGACCTCTACAAATAAATCCGATTCAAATACAACAGCGATCGTGGATGCACATAACACGCCAATCCAGAGTAGAAGACGAGTGCGATCGCTCATTTTGGACGAATCAGGATCGGGTTCGACTGAGACTTCATCCGCAAGTCCGACTTCATACAAGTAGCTGTGAGTTTTTAAGGAAAACAGGAGGGTTAACCCATAGACGATGATGAGTACGGTAGCAGTGACGAGAGAGAGATTACGAATCGCGACTTCATCCACGACATTGGAGGTATTGATCACCAGTGTGGGGAGGGCGATCGCGGCGACAGCCAGCGTCATTGAGGAGCCACTCACCCGTGCCATGATCGGCTTAAATTCTTGTTCTTTATATCGAATACCGCCCGCCAGCATCGCAATCCCCATAAGTAACAGCAGATCGCTCAACAGGGTGCCTGTAATGCTGGCTTTCACGATGTCGATTAGCCCATTTTTGAGGGCGACGAGGGAAATAATTAACTCGGTGGCATTGCCAAAGAAGGCATTCACTAAGCCGCCGATGGATGGCCCGGTGACAACGGCGACTTTTTCGGTGGCCGTGCTGAGCCAAATGGAGAGCGGAATGATGGCAAGGGCAGAGGTGACAAAGACCGCAAATTCGCCCCAGTCCAGGACATCCGCCGCAATGGAAAGGGGTACGAACAGCAAGAGAAGCAGCGGAATCCAGGTTTTGGCAGGCATGACCAAGGGCAGAACGGGGCTTTACCAGGCTATCGTACCTGCTGGTGGATTGTTATCTGCCGCCTGTAACAGTTTGCCACACGGATTGAAATCCCTGGTTGAGCGACTGCCAGATTTGGGCGGGACCAATGCCAAACAGCAATTGCAAGGCTAAGACCAAAATGGCGATCGCGATCGCCGTGCCAATCGTGGCTTTGACGACTTTTACCAACCAGGTGAAGACCAGAAAGGTGATGATCAGGGCGGCAACCAGTAAGACAATATTCATGGGAACCCATCCAATTTATGGTTCTGATACTCGCGCTTGACCCTGATCGGTGAGGGCACGACTGCGATCGCGGATCATCGTTTTGATAAACTCAACCCGTCGAAACCGCAGCGCTGACCAGTCAGCATCGATCGCCACCTGCCGCACCCCTTCAAAACCCAACGTCCCTAACGTCGCCCAGCCCGTATCCCGGTTGAAGTCACACTGATATTTTTTGGAAGTCATTTTGGGATAAGCAAACCAGATCACCGCATCTCCCTGAGTTTGGGCGGCGATCGCGGTCGCCCAGTCATCCACCTGCTCCTGTTGCGTCACAAACACCAACGCAAACGTAATCTCCTCAACATCATACAAATCTTGCCAAACCGTTCTCGGTTCCAGCGCTTCAAGTTCGGCCTCAAAACTCTCCGGCGCATTCAGCACCAAAATTTCAGCCTGATCTTTGAGATTGAGTCTTTGGAAGAGGGGGGTCATAACGATGCGGTGATGGGTAATGGGTAATGGGTAATGGGTAGTTGGTAATGGGTAATGGGTAGTTGGTAATGGGTAATCAGTTGGGGGCTTCGAGGCAGTTTCGCCGAGCAACAGTAGGCAATGACCTAGGGGCTTACATATCAGTCAGTTACGTTCTTCTTGACCCATTACCCATTACCCAT
>JAIXVO010000400.1 GCA_027482985.1 Cyanobacteriota bacterium | reverse complement strand
CACTGCACGGCCGGATGCACGAGCGCAGCACCTAGTAACCCTGGTTCGCGATGATGCAGGGGTGGCATCGCATTAAAAGCGTGGGTGACCATTGTTGCTCCCTGCTCAAAAGCTTGCTGGGCTTGATTGGCAGTAGCGAGAGAATGGCCCAGGCTGACCGTCATCCCCAGCGATCGCAGGTATGGGATCACTTCCCCGGATGGGTCTAATTCTGGTGCCAGGGTCATCACTTTGACGCTGCTGGCATAGTCGCCCAACACCCGCTGCACCTGGGAGATCGTCAATGGCTGTAAATGCTCTGCTGGATGGGCACCCCGCTTGACCGGATTCAGAAACGGCCCTTCCAAATGGACACCCAAAATAGTCGCAGTCGCAGCAGTTGCCTGATGTTCCGCCACAACCGCCAGCGATCGCTGCATGTTCTCCAGCGAAGTCGTCACGATCGTCGGCAGGTAGCCATCTACACCTTGTTGCCACAAAAATTCGTTAATGACGCTCAATTTGTCCGCATTAGTAGCATTCAAATCCGGGAAGGCCAGCCCCAAGGCTCCATTGATTTGCAAATCAATGCCACCAAGCGACAGCCAATCCCCCCCCAAATCGAGGCTATGAGCAGCGATCACGGCCGGTTGAGGCTGAATCGCGGCGATCGCCCCTTGCTCAACAGTGATTTCTTGGGAGCCAGTGAACCCCGGCAGGCGGACATTACTAAAAATTTGCGCTTCAATCATAAACGGCTTGCATTACCAGCCCCTGATCATACGCGATCGGGATCCGCCATCTATCGTAACTTGCGCGTTGTCCCGCAGCAATTGCGTTCCAGTGTCATCGTTAACGGGAACAATGAATTGAGCCTCAGTCTGGCACTCATGGTCTCTGTTGTGAAAGGTTTTGCCCCAACTGGCTGGCATGGTTCCAGTCATCACATCACACCATTTAGCGCTGGCATCACCTGCACTAGTTTGAGTCCTGCTCCCGGTAACCAGTCCCTTTGCCGCCGTGCCCTCCCACTTTTTGGAGTTTTCAATTCTTCCCATGTACACTCTTTCATGGATTCACTTCCTGCCGTACCGCCACATTTCAAACAATCGAAGAGTATGACAGAGCCGCTATCGCTGGTGATGCAAGACAGTATTCTGCAAGATAATATTTTGGTGGTTGATGACACCCCCGAAAATTTGGAATTGCTAGAACGAGTATTGGCTCGGAAAGGGTTTCAGGTGCGTCGGGCCGGGAGCGGTCAGGCGGCTCTAGCGCAGATTCAGGTCCAACGGCCAGACCTGATCCTAATGGATGTCTGTATGCCGGAGATGGATGGCTATGCAGTATGTCAGGTTCTCAAGGAAGATCCCGCAACTCGCGATATTCCCATCATTTTTGTGAGTGCCTTGGACGAGGTCTTGGATAAGGTGCAAGCGTTTCGGGTGGGTGGGGTGGACTACATCACCAAACCCTTTCATGCGGCGGAAGTGATTGTGCGGGTAGATACCCATCTCGCTTTAAGACGGTTGCAGCAGCAGCTAGAACGGCAGAACGCTCGCTTGCGGCAAGAAATTAGCGAACGGTTGGCCGTAGAAATTGCCCTCCAGTCAGCGAATCAAGAATTACAACGGTTGGCTCACATGGACGGGCTGACGCAGGTCGCCAATCGGCGTAGTTTTGACTGTGAACTGGCGCAGGAATGGCGCCGACTGGCACGGGAAAAACTCCCCCTGACCCTGATTCTGTGTGATGTAGATTTTTTCAAAACATATAACGACACCTACGGGCATCAAGCGGGCGATGATTGCTTGCGGAATGTGGCGACAGCGGTTTCTACCGCAATCAAGCGACCTGGGGATCTGGTCGCTCGCTATGGCGGCGAAGAATTTGCCATCATCCTGCCCAATACGCCCAAGGCTGGTGCCTTACATGTGGCGATCGCCATTAAAACCGCCATTCGTTCCCTGGGCATGGCGCATTGCGGTTCTGCCATCAGCCCCTACGTGACCCTCAGTTTGGGCGTGGCCTCCGTCATCCCTCATATTGATTTTCCGCCCATGTTGCTGTTGGCCGCAGCCGATCGCGCCCTTTACAAAGCTAAACTAGAAGGTCGTAATCGTATCTGTTCAGAAGAAGTCTATTTTCGGATGGAAGACGCTATCGCGCCCGTTACGGAAACCTGATGTGGTCTTGTGAATCCCCCTCTATCCTCTGAGGCGCGCCCACCTGATGGAAACTTACTTGCTGCTCAAACTCCACCCCCAACCCATTACCCCCGAAACCTTTCAACCCTTTGGGCAAGTCATCTTTGCGGCGGCCGACGGTGCGCTCTACGGCCAGGCGGATGCTCAATTACAATTGCAGGCTGGCACGCCTCGCTTCTACATCATGCGGTTGGCTTACCGGGGCTTGAAATTCGATCGCATCACCCGCCATCAGCAAGTAACCCAATGCTTAGGTGCATTAGAAGGGCAATCGTGGTTTATTGCCGTCGCTCGCCCCACCCCAGAGTTAGCCACCCCAGATTGGGAAACCATTACTGCCTTTCAAGTTCCCGGCAATTGTTTTATCAAATTAGAGGTCGGCACCTGGCACGCGGGTCCCTATTTTGAGCAGGACGCGATCGATTTTTTCAACCTGGAATTGAGTGATACCAACCTCGTGGATCACCAAACCTGTAACCTGTTTGAGACCTACGGCGTGGAGTACGAAATCTTACCCCAACCCATCGCGCCAGACGAACAGCCAGCCCTCCTTACATGAGAATATTTCAAGAAAGTTGAAGCTAGGAGGCGAAGAGGGCATCCGCCATTGGCAGCAAGTCCGCGATCGCCCATTCCATCTCGTTTCTTCAGTCCGATGCTTGAGAACATTCTGTTAAGGAAAATCTAACGTTGGGTAGGGGCCGGTTTTGACTCAGATCATGTGCGCTCAATGCTGCTATTGCTAAACCTGCTCTCCAGATGTTTTGGGGCGAAAGACAGTTCTGAATTTGTCACCGCGATCGCGGGCTCACTCCCACGCACCTGAGAACCGTTAACATTTTCTAAAACCTTACAGTTGTTCACACTGACACAAATAAGTTAACCATCGTTCTCAGAATTGGGTGATACGATTTAACTAACCATTGAAGAAGCTAGCTTTTTATGGGGTTGCCTGGTACTCACCTACTGGAGGTCGGCTCCCATGATTTATGAACTGTTTGAAGTTAAGCCTGAAACCCGCAACCATCGGGGGTTCTTTATTAAAGAAGTGCCCTACAAATTGGTCGATTTAGATTCATCGGGTTGGGCACTTATTTGCATGAATGACGCGATTTGCTATTACGTTGATCCCGACAACTTACAAGCTGCGGTAGCGGTGGAAGCGGAAGAATAGCAACAACTCAATCACAATGCTCAGTGAGTTGATTTGACGACGTATTTTCACTAAATTCTAAATGGCTGCATCAGTTTTGATGACAGCCATCTTTTCTTAGGTAACGGCTGGATATGAAAGATAAGTTTCTGCGATGGCTGAACTGGGCCCTGATGATGGATGTCTTCTTTGTGCTCTTGAGTTTTTTCTGGCTGGCGATCGCGGTCATTGGACGCAGTACCGGTGTCGCCCTAGGCTTAGATGTCTGGTACTCGCTTTGGGAACCCGTGATGCAACCTGCGATCGGCATTCTGATGGCGGGTGCCCTGCTGAGTGGCATCACCAGTTGGGTCAACAAGCAACTCGCCAATCGCAGTGCGAGCAGCGGGGAATAGCAAAAAACAGTTTGTATTCCGAGTGTAGGGGCACCATTGATGGGTGCCCTGAACACTTAGGGGAGGCACAAGACCTCCCCCTAAGTGAACCATCGATCAGGAATGATTTAGGCTCAGGGACCGAACTGCCAGGTTAGATCCGGTGATGACTCTCCGTTACTCCTGCAAGATGGCTGCCAGGGCTGGCTTCACGGTTGCATATTGATACTGGAAGCCGGAATCCTGAGTCCGTTTCGGCAACACCTGCTGCCCTTCCAACACCACCTGCGCCCCATCGCCCAGCAGCACCTCGATCGCAAACGCTGGCACGGGCAACCAGGACGGGCGCTCCATCACCTCCCCCATGGTTTGACAAAAAGCGGCCATCCGCACGGGGTTGGGGGCAGTCGCATTGTAAGTCCCGGTCATCGTGGGTTGAGTCAAGGCGGTCAGAATCAGGTTGACTAGATCCTCTCGATGAATCCAGGAAAACCATTGTTGCCCCGACCCAATTGGCCCCCCGGCAAATAATTTAAATGGGGTGACCATTTTCGCGATCGCCCCGCCCATACCCAACACAATCCCAATTCGCAAAATCACCAGCCGCACCCCCGCCGCTGTCACAGGTTCAGCCGCAGCTTCCCACGCCCGACACACATCCGCCAAAAAGCCCTGCCCTGCCGCACTGGTTTCATCAAAGGTCGCCGTCTCACTGGTGCCATAAAACCCGATCGCCGAAGCACTCACCAACACTTGCGGGCGCGGATTCGCTTGCACAATGCCCTCGACCAATTTCTCCGTCCCAAGCTGCCGACTGCTGAGAATGCTCTGCTTCCGTTCTACCGTCCAGCGCTCCGAAATCGGTTCTCCCGCCAAATTCACCACTCCCTCACAGCCCGCCAACTGGGACTGCCACTCGCCAGATTGCAACGGTGTATAGCCCACAATCGTCACTGCCGGAAACGCTGCTGGGGGAAAGCGCCGCGCCGCCTGCTCCGGTTGGCGTGCCAACACCAATACTTGATGTCCGTCCTGCTGCAACCGTTCCACCAAACGACTGCCCACAAATCCGGTTGCCCCTGTGACTGCAACTTTCATCTCACCTCACTCCCTGCTTATGTATGCAAATTGGGCGGCACCACGGTCAGGCGATCGCGCCACCTGCCAACCGATGCGATCTCACTCAGGTTAGGGGGCTGGCCGTTCACCATATTCCAGCCCATTAGCTTCAGCGTAACGCTGCATGAAACGGGAAAACCGCTCCCAATGATCTTCCTGGGTCAGTTCAAAGCGACATTCCATCCGCTCCAATTCATCCCCTTCCGGGCCACCAAAATAAAACTTAACCGAAGATGGCTCCACACTGATCTCCCCTTCGGCATCCGTCAGCTTCAGACATTGGGAAAAGCGATACCGAAAACTGTTGAATTGCGCGATCGCCTTTAACTCGCGAAACACCATCACCACAATCCGCGCCCCCGTCGCCCGATTGCGCCGCAAGCTGACCCCATCCAAATCTTCCGCAATCCCCTCAAAAAATTGAATTGCTGGTTGTGCCGCCGTCATCATCGTTCGTGGATAACAACTTTTCAGTATAGCCCCCCCCCCCCCCCCCCCCCCTCCCTTTCTCCTTCT
>JAIXVO010000733.1 GCA_027482985.1 Cyanobacteriota bacterium | reverse complement strand
CGCCCCCGGTTTTTCAGTTTGCGCAATTTTGAACGCTTTGCGGACAATTTCCGGCGTATTACTGGGACGGACAATTTGGGCGTTCCACTTGGTGACGGGGGCAAACATCGCCACCAGATCGAGATATTGGTGCGACTCGATGTGCATGCGATCGGTGCCTACCTGTCCCGTAATGGCAACCAGGGGGGCGCGATCGAGGTTGGCATCGGCAACTCCAGTCATTAAGTTGGTTGCCCCTGGCCCTAATGTGGATAAGCACACGCCTGCTTTACCCGTCAGACGACCATAGACATCTGCCATGAATGCCGCCCCCTGTTCATGCCGAGTTGTGATGAATTGAATTTTGGAGTGCTTGAGTGCTTCTAAGACGTGTAAATTCTCTTCCCCTGGCAAGCCAAAAACGTATTCGACTCCTTCATTTTCTAAGCACTGAACGAGTAATTCAGCCGTGTTCATTTCGCCCATTGGTCTCCCCTCTTAGTTTTGTTCAACAGTTACATGTTGCTAACCCGCGATCGCTGTTTATCTCTGCTTCTATCCTGACTATTAAAGATTCAATTTTCCCAATCTTGATTAAATTTACTTAATTACTTCAAATCTCTTCAAATCAGTCTTAGTTTTGGGTTCTATGCGGTACTTCCCAAGGGCAACGGCGGTAATCCTGAAAGATTCATCAACAACCCGCCCAAAATCGGCTGAAATGCAGTACCTTATGCGAATACTACTACCGTCAGTACAAGCCTAGCGTAGAACTTTTTTCAGGGAGAATTGCGGTTTGCCATGAGTATTTCTACTTCACCCCTGTGGGTAGTCCATAATCATCCGATTGAGTGAGTCAAATTGAGTACAAAACATTGAAGAATGTTCTTGTATGTTAGAGTTCATCATTAGCTCTTATCGGGAAGCATCTACTACGTTCCAATGTTTGATCAGGCCAGTGCTAATGCTGGATTGATTAAGCTGTGTTGATTCCTGTTGAACGCTTGAGTTAGTGAAAAATGCCTGTTTTACATATCCCCGATACCATTCGTTACCAAATCATTGCGCATAGCACCGGAGCCACCCTGTGTCTCTGGGAAACTGCCCAAGCCACCAGCTCACGGGAGCAACCCTTTTTGTTCAAAGTGAATCAGCGAGTCGCCTCCAAAGAAGAAGCGCAACGGCTGCTGACCTACTACTTAGAGGGGTTCAAAGGAAACTAAGTTGAGTGGGTTCAGGTTGTAACTGCTCCCAGGGTAAGGGCGGCAGAACAACCCCTTGGCTGGTCAAAAGCTGTTGCAATTGGCGGGCATTGGCGGGCGATCGCGCCTCCACAGGACAATGCACGAAGCTGTAAATGCGATCGCCCGCTTGCAACGCCTGAGCAATAACCGGAATCCAGTCCGCCACAAACGGTTGGTTCATCGCCCAATCAGGATGACTGATGTACCGAATCAGCGTAAACGGTGCGGTTATGCTGAAATCGACAGGGACTCTTGGCTTTTTGCGTTCTGCCATCAACTGTGGATCGTCCGGCACCTCATAAATCGGTCGCGTATCCAGCAGGACTCGCCCCATCTGTAATTGGGTCAGCAACGCATTTAAGCGATCGCGGTGAGGCGCTTGAAACCACTCCAGATGCCGCACTTCCAGCGCGATTTCTACGCCGGCTGGAGTCAGTGCTGTTAAAAATGCGGTCAGGTCATCCCACTGCGCCGGACTGTAGCGGGGCGGCAACTGGATAAACAACGGCCCCAGGCGATCTCCCAAGCCCTGCATCTGCTCGATAAATTGCAACGCTGCCGAAATCCCCGGTTGCAAATTTCCAGCATGGGTGACAAATTTCGGAAACTTGGGGCAAAACTGAAAACCAGCGGGGGTGTCGGTGGCCCAGCGGGCGATCGTTTTAGCATCGGGCACTGAATAGAAGGTGGTATTGCCTTCCACGGCAGTGAACCGTTCGCCGTAAAGTTTCAGAAATTGCGCCGAACGACTCCCCGCCGGAAATAACTCCCCGACCCATTCTTTGTAGCCCCACAGGGCACACCCCAACCAAAAATTGCGATTTGCAGTGACCATCACCCCGCATGATAGAAGATTGCACTGCAAAGATCACGCCCCCATGGAAAATACCGCCGAATTTTACTGCGCCTTTTGTGGCGAACCCAACACCACCTTCATTGACTTAAGCGCGGGTGGGCAGCAATCTTATATCGAAGATTGTCAGGTCTGCTGTCGTCCTAACCAACTCTTTGTCGTGGTGGATGAGGACAGTTTGGAAATTGCGATCGAGACCGAATACGCCGGATGAGGTGAGGTAAAGGCAAAGGGCAGAGGGCAGAGGGCAGAGGGCAGAGGGATGGGGAACCCCATCAAATTCCCTGTTTTACCCGATAGTCTTCCGGTGAGACGTGCCAGCGGCGCGTCTCTACGAGGTTTTCCTTCCTTTTCCGTTCATTTTTCTTTTGCAACCCAGCGATCTCCCACCGAAACGTGCCAGCGGCGCGTCTCTACGAGATTTTCCTGCTTCTTCCTTCCTCTTCCTCCCTTTCCCTCCCTCCCCCCATAGACAAATGCTCCATACAGAACGTACAGAGCATCATTGTCGGAGTATTCTTGGAAGCAATCGAAAAGTCTGCTGCGACTAGTTCAAACCAATGTAGTTAGCTTCGGCTTCCAACTGACGAATCAAAGCTTCATCACCGATCGCGCGGGCTGCTTCCAGGCGACGTTGGATGTTCTTTTGCAAATTCATCCGGTGGGTTTCCGAGACTTTGATGGACTTTTCCTGACGTTTTCTGTTCAGCATGGACTTTTTATTCCCTTTACCTGTGCATATTTGTCATGATTCTAACACTTTCAAGCAAATGGTAGCTATTGTTACAATAAATTCACGAGGTCGATGGATGGTATGCGTAGCGGTAGAATCATTACCCTCTTAACAGACTTTGGGTTGCAAGATGGCTATGTCGGCATGATGAAAGGCGCGATCGCCCAAATCAATCCCACCATCTCCATCATCGATCTGACCCACCACATCCCGCCGCAGGATATTGCCCAGGCGCGATTTGTCTTACTGTCGTCTGTCCCTTACTTTGCCCCAGGCACCGTTCATGTCGCAGTGGTCGATCCCGGCGTGGGGAGCGATCGCCGCAGTATCGCGATCGCTGTGGGGGAGTCCCTTGATCAGCCCGTTGCCTATCTGGTCGCACCTGATAATGGGTTAGTCAGTGGCGTGTTGGCGCAATTTCCGATTCTGGCGACGGTGGAATTGAATCAGCCGCACTACTGGCGCACGCCTGATCCCAGCTCCACGTTTCATGGACGAGATATTTTTGCGCCCGTTGCTGCCCATCTCGCCAGCGGCGTGCCGTTATCCCAACTGGGCACCGCGATCGCGCCTGACAGCCTGCAACGGCTCGATCTCCCCCCTGTGACTCGGACGGCTCACACACTGCAAGGCTGCATCCAGGCGATCGACCATTTCGGCAACCTGATCACTACGATTCCAGCTCAGTCTGTCTCACCGGGAGCGTGGACAGTGGCATGGACGGAGCAAGTGATTTCAGCAGTGAAGACTTACAGCGATCGCCCCCCTGGTACGCCAGTCACATTGATTGGTAGTCATGGTTGGGTGGAAATCGCGATCGTTAATGGCAATGCTCAGCAAACCTTTAAGCTGAAAGTGGGCGACACGGTAGAAATTAGACTGCCGAGTTAGATCTGCGAAGTTTTCAAAACTCTGCGGCTCTGAATCCATTCAAGTAAAAATTGTCATGCAGTCATTTGAGGCAAAATTACCAACTTTCTGCGATCGCGCTTTATTGCAACGGGCGTTGACGCATCGCTCGTATGTGAATGAAAATCCTGAAGCGCAACATCACAATGAACGCTTGGAGTTTTTGGGCGATGCGATTCTGAATTTTTTGTGTGGCGAGTTTTTGTACCAAACCTATCCCCAAAAACCAGAAGG
>JAIXVO010000766.1 GCA_027482985.1 Cyanobacteriota bacterium | reverse complement strand
TCGGCTGAGCGCTCACGTCGTCGAAGCCTGTCTCCTGTCTCCTTCCTTTCCCTCCCGCTCCTTCCGCTCCCTCCCTCCCATTCCTCTTTCCCCTTACCCCAAATGCATTTCCTGCAACACCTGCTGCAAGCGATCGCCTTCGGGGGAGCCTTGTTGCTGGTAGAGGGCGATCGCTTTGCGGAAGGATTCCTGGCTCTCGAAGATGCGGCCACCTTTCATCCAGGCGATGCCTAAGCCTTGATGGGCTTGGGCGTAGGTGGGTTCCAGTTGAATGGCTTGCTGGTAGCAGGCGATCGCGTCGTCTAAATTGCCCATGTCTTTGAGGGCAGTCCCCAGGTTAAACCAGCCGAGGGGCAAGGCGGGATCGGTTTCAACGACTTTTTGGAAGAGAACGGCGGCGGCGACGGGGTTGCCTTGTTCCATCCGGAGATCCCCCCAGTTGGTGTAGGTGCCCAGTTTGAGATAGGGCGAGATGGGTTGCTCTACGGCAGTCTGGAAATGGCGATTGGCGAGGTCAAATTCACCGGACTCGACATAACTGCTAGCCAGGTGATAGTGCACTTCGTAGCGGATGGGGGGTTCCAGGGTGGCAGTCGCTAAGCTTTGCTGGAGTAAGGCACGTCCCTGGTCGCGCTGGCCCACTTCCAGGTATAAAGCCCCCAGTTTGTTCTGGATATACGCATCGTCGCCATGCGCGGCTAGATAGCGCTCCATAATGGTTTGGGCGCGTTCTACTTTTTGGCGTTGGGCGATCGCGGCGGCAGTATACCCCGTATGGCGAATGGCGATCTCGGCTAATTCCAACACCCGCCACTGAGGTTCCTGGGCGATCAGGCGCAGCACACTGTCGTCAATTGATTCGTGGTAAGCCCGCTCAAAGGCGATCGCGGGATGTTTACGAAACAGGCGAGACACCAGCGAATACGGAATTTGGTGGGTGCCGAGTTCCTGCCGCACTAGGTTCACCACCAGGCAATGCTCATCCTGCATCGCGACTTTCAGGGTGGGCACGACTCCCGGCAACAGGATTTCGTCTGCATCCAGGACGAGCACCCAATCGGTGGTCACATAGTTCAGGGCGGCATTCCGCGCGGCGGCAAAATCATCACACCAGTCAAAGGTCTGCACCTGGGCACCCATCGCGGCGGCAATTTCGCAAGTGCGATCGCGCGACCCCGTATCTAGCACCACCATCTCATCCACGAACTCGCGCACACTCTCTAAACAGTCGGCGAGGGTCGCTTCCTCGTCTTTCACAATCATGCACAGGCTGACACTCATCAAGGCTCTCTTCGGGTGGGGACGTTAAACGGGATTGCGGATATATCCCTTTCACAGATCCCATTCCGAGGCGACGCTTGTCAAGCCGAGACGGTTGCCCAATCCGGCAACACCCACTGTAAAATCGTCGTGTCTGACTGTGGGAGATGAAGATGGCGCGATCGCGAGTTTTGAGTTTAGTGATATTGGCTGGGGTGTTGTTAACCAGTTGTGCCGAATCGACTCCCACCTCCACCGGGGGCGATGGCAAACCAGCGGGCCGTCTTGCCACTGTCCTGAATCGCGGCAAGTTGGTGTGCGGCGTGAGTGGGGAACTGCCCGGTTTTAGCTTTGTGGGGCAGGATGGCAAGTATTCGGGGTTGGATGTGGATGTCTGTCGGGCGATCGCGTCCGCCTTATTTGATGATCCCAATGCCGTCGAGTATCGCAACCTGAACGCGAAAGAACGCTTTACTGCGGTCCAAACCGGCGAAGTGGACATTCTCAGCCGCAACACCACCTGGACGACCAGCCGCGATACGTCCGTAGGTCTGGAATTCGCGCCTGTGGTGTTTTATGACGGACAGGGGATCATGGTGAAGCAGACCAGCAATATCAAAGCCTTAACCGATTTGAAGGATAAATCCATCTGCATTCAAGCGGGCACCACCACCGAACAAAACCTGACGGATCAGTTACAAAAACGCGGCATTCCTTACAAACCCGTGGTGTTTGAAGATGTGAACACCACCTTCGCCACCTATGCCGAGGGTCGCTGTGATGCTGTGACCGCCGATCGCTCCCAACTCGTCTCCCGCCGCACCACCTTACCCAAACCCGCCGAACACGTCATTTTGACTGAACCCTTATCCAAAGAACCCCTTGCCCCGGCGATCGCGAGTGGTGATCCCGCCTGGGCCGATGTGGTGCGCTGGAGTGTGTTCGCCCTGATGGAAGCCGAGGAGTTAGGCATTACTTCGCAAAATGTGGCGCAATTCACAACCAGCAAAGACCCAGCCATCCGTCGCTTTTTGGGCGTGGAGGGCGACTTGGGCAAGGGGATGAATATTTCCAATGATTTCACCAGTCGGATTGTGAAACACGTCGGCAATTACGGCGAAATTTACGATCGCAACCTGGGTACCCAAACCCCCTTGAATCTGCCCCGGGGTCAAAACAATTTATGGACAAAAGGGGGCTTACTCTTTTCACCGCCCTTCCGCTAATTACGCCACATTGGCGCGGGCACCACATTGCGCGGCATAGGCGATCGCCAGTCCATCCGCGCTGTCATCCGGCGAGGGGGGGGCTGGCAGATCAAAAATGTGCATGACGGCGTGTTTAATTTCAAACTTGGTGGCACCGTATTGGGCGACGGCGGCTTTGACTTGCGATTGGTGCAAGAAGATCAGATCCGTCAACCCATAATCTCCCAACGCCAGTTCAATCACGCCCAGCGCCCGCAACACTTTGTTGGCATTAGTATTTTCCCGCCCAAAGAACGGCATTTCCAATGCGGCAACATCCGGCTGCACCATATCGCACAGCGTCCGCACGTCTGTATGAATTTGCCGCAAGCGCTCATACATCGGCGTTTTAGCATTCGTACTAATCACGCCATAGTCCAACGCCTGACTGCCCCGAATCGCCCCAAACCCAATGCTGGCGATCGCGGGGTCAATCCCCAAAATCACACAATCCATCAAATCGGCAGGCGCGAGGAGCATGAAAGCACGGACGAAGAAATAGAACATCCGCATTGTAAACCAATTTGTTGAAACAGATGCACTAGGGGGAGGAGGCAGGAGGCAGGAGGCAGGAGGCAGGAGGGGAAGGAATAGGAGGGAGGGAGAGGAAGGGGCGGGAGATCGTTGTAGAGACGATGCCGCTGGCACGTCTCGGCGGGGGATGGCGTGATCGCGTTTGTCCCGTGGGTAATGCGGATTACGGGATGCGAGGCGATCGCCCCGTGGGTACGGTGATGATGGGATGTGAGGCGATCGTTGTAGAGACGATGCCGCTGGCACGTCTCGGCGGGGGATGGCGCGAGGCGGGTTAAGATTTGCCGCCCGTGAAGGTGACACCCTGGATGAAGTAGCGATTGAAGCAGGCGTACAGCCCCAACGCTGGGAGCGTGAAAATCATGGAAGCGGCCATGATGTAGTTCCAGTAGGAAATGTATTGTCCCTTGAAGGCGTTGAGACCAACGGGGAGCGTAAACATGGCCGGATCAGCCATCACCACGAGGGGAAGTAAAAACTCGTTCCAGGCACCCATGAAGACAAAAATCGTTTGAGCGGCGAGTGCCGGTTTAGCGAGGGGGAGAACGATGCGAAAAAAAGTTTCGATGCGACCCAAGCCATCTAAGGCAGCGGCTTCTTCTAACTCTTTGGGGAAGTTGAGAAAAAACTGTCGCATCATAAAAATAAAAGTGGCGTTAATCGCACTGGGAATAATCAAGCCTTGATAGGTATTTAACCAACCGAAAGACTTGAGAATGAGGAACTTCGGAAGCAGGGTAATTTGGCCGGGAACCATCAAAGCGGCAAGGATGATGAAGAACCAAAGCCGATTCCCTGGAAATCGAATGCGGGCTAAGGCATAACCTGCCATTGAGTTGAATAAGAGATTGAAGAGCGTGACGAATAAAGCGACGATCGCACTATTAAACAACCAACGTCCGAATAACGGTTCTTGGCTAAAAATAGTGCGGTAATTAGCGAGAGTAAAATTTTGCGGAATGAAGTTTAAACCACCAGCGGCAATTTCCGATAGGGGTTTAAACGAGGCGGATAACGCCCAGGCAAACGGTACGATCGTCACCAGCGCATAGGTGATCAGGACAACATAGAGGAAGAGTGTAGACCAGCGGAGAGATTTCATCAGTTGGGCGATCGCGCCTCCACAATTAACTCAGTTGTTCTTCCCGAAACAGTAAGCGTTGCAGGAGGGTTGCCGTCATGAGCACGACTGCCAGCAGCAAGGTGAGCGCCAGAGCGTACCCCAGATCTAAGTTCTTGAACGCATATTGATAAATCAGCAGAACGATCGTCAGTGTCGCGTTGTTCGGGCCACCCGTTCCCGCCGAGAAAATGTAGGACTGATCAAATAGTTGAAAGGTGCCAATGATGCCCATGACCACGACGAAAAAAGTGACGGGTTGCAGCCAGGGTAAGGTGATGTACCATAACTGTTCCCAGCGATTTGCGCCATCGATCGCGGCGGCTTCATACAGAGACGCAGGAATTTCCTGGAGTGCGGCGAGATAAATCACCATGAACAATGGTGCCGTTGCCCAAATATTCATCAGCATGATCCCCTTCAGCGCCACATCCGGATCGCCCAACCAGTTTTGAGCCGGGATACCCACCCAACTGAGGATGGCATTCAGTAACCCATCGGTGTTGTAGATCCACATGAAGATTAAGGTCAGCACCGCAGAAGAGGTGACAGTGGGTAAGAAGTAGATGATCCGGAATCCCTGTTTGCCGCGAATTTGACTATTTAAAATTAATGCTAAAACTAACGCCAGCACCGTTTGCGTGGGCACAACGATCGCCGCGTAGTTGATGGTATTACCCAACGCAATCCACACCCGCTCATCTACGAACAGTCGTTGAAAGTTCCGCCAGCCCGCAAACCGAAATTGCATCTCGCCCAACAACTGCACTCGGTAAAAGGCCAGCGCGATCGCGGTCAAGATCGGCAAAATCAGGAACACGCCTGCGATCACGACGGTTGGAGCCATGAAACTGTAACCGGCGATCGTGTCTTGTGTCGCCGATTTTGCCCAAATCCGTTGTTTGTTCATCGCCATTCACCTTGCTCCCAATCTAAACCCAGACGTACCAACGGCACCGTCTCTACG
>JAIXVO010000410.1 GCA_027482985.1 Cyanobacteriota bacterium | reverse complement strand
GCGGGATCTGCTCCCGCTGGATGTGGCACAAAAACGCTGGATTGAAGACCGGGTGCAGCAGGTCTTTCATCGCTGGGGCTATCACCGCATCATTACCTCGACGCTGGAACGTCTGGATACGTTGATGGCGGGAGGTGCCATTCAGCGATCGCGGGTGTTGCGCTTGCAGGATAACGAGGAAGAACTGGGACTCCGCCCGGAACTGACGGCCTCGATCGCCCGTACCGTCGTGACCCGGATGGCCGGTGCCACCTATCCCTTGCGGCTCTACTACAACGCCAATGTGTTTCGCCGAGCGCAAGACGGCAGTCACAATCGCCAGCAAGAGTTTTATCAGGCGGGTGTGGAGTTGTTGGGCAATGGCGGGTTATTGGCCGATGCGGAAGTGCTGCTGCTGTTGATCGATTGCCTGCACAATTTGAGTTTGCATGACTGGTCGATTGTGTTGGGAGAAGCGGCCCTGACGCGATCGCTCCTCTCGCCCTTCCCAGAAACCTTACGTTCCAAAATTCGGCACGCGATCGCCAATTTAGATCGGGTGATGTTGGAAACGCTGCCCCTGTCGCCGGAATTGCGCGATCGGGCGCTGCTGCTGCTGGATCTCCGGGGTCAGCCGCAGGATGTGTTGGCCAAAGTCAGTCAACTGACCTTAGATGCCACCCAGCAAGCCGCCCTGGATAATCTCAAATGCCTGATCGAGTTGCTCTCTACCTCGGCAGCGACAGCAGGCTTACCGCTGACCCTGGATCTCAGCCTGGTACAAACCCTGGACTACTACACCGGGATTGTCTTTGAAGTGGTCAGCCACCATCCCGGCGGGTTACAGGTTTTGGGACAGGGGGGACGCTATGATCAACTCCTGGGATTGTATGATCCACAAGGGCAAACGCTGCCGGGGATCGGGTTTGCCCTCCACATTGAGCATCTGCATCAAGTGTTGGTGTCTACGGGACAACTGCCACAACAGACTCCCGCGATCGATTGGCTGGTGGTGCCAGAATCGCCCTCAGCCTATCCGCCAGCCCTCGCCTATGCTCAATCCTTGCGGCAAGCCAAACCGCTGGTGCGAGTCGAACTCGAATTAGGCGATCGCACCCCGACAGAAGTGCAGGACTATGCCCAACATCGGCGCATCGGCGCGATCGCCTGGATTCCCCCCACGGGCGACCCCAAAATTGAAACGGTCACCTTGACCTCATTGTGAAATACCTGATAGTAGCCAGACGTACCAGCGGTACGTCTCTACGATTGTCCACCCCCTTAACCCCTCTCCCTTCTTATGCCTCATACGATTTTGACGGATACCTGTGAAGGCGTTGCCGATTGTGTAGATGCTTGCCCTGTGGCCTGCATTCATCCCGGTGACACCAAAAACGCCAAAGGCACCGACTTCTACTGGATCGATTTCTCCACCTGCATCGATTGCGGCATCTGTTTACAGGTGTGCCCAGTGGCAGGGGCGATCGTGCCGGAGGAACGCCCGGATTTGCAGCGAGTACCAGGTTAGGCGGGAAGGGGAGGGAGGTGAGGAAGGGTGAGGGAGGGAGGGAAGGTCAGAAAAAACTGCAAAGTGATTGACGCATCTCCATCTCATCCACTCGCCCACCCACCCACTCCCCCAACACCCCACCCCACCCACGCCCCAACGCCCCCAATCCCTACCCCACCCACTCCCCCACCATGCCCGACTCCGCCCCCATTCTGGACGTTGAAAACGTATTTGCTGGCTATGTCAAAGATCTAGACATCTTGCAGGGGGTCAATTTTCGAGTGGCTCCGGGGGAGTTGGTGGCGGTGATTGGACCAAATGGGGCGGGGAAATCGACGCTGGCGAAGACGATTTTTGGCTTGTTGACACCGCACACGGGCAGGATTTTATTTCAAGGCCAGAATATTGTTGGCTTCAAGTCGGATGCGATCGTGCAGCAGGGGATGTGCTATGTGCCCCAAATTGCTAACGTGTTTCGGTCTTTGACGGTGGAAGAAAATTTGGAGATGGGGGCGTTTGTGCTGGATCAACCGATGCAGCCGTTGAAGGACGAGATTTATACGCGCTTCCCGAAGTTGGCGGAACGCCGGAAACAACGGGCGGGAACCCTGTCGGGGGGGGAGCGGCAAATGTTGGCGATGGGGCGGGCGCTGATGTTGAAGCCCAGTTTGCTGATTCTGGATGAACCGTCGGCGGCGCTGTCGCCCATCCTGGTGAGTAGTGTGTTTGAGCAAATTCGGGCGATTAACCAGCAGGGAACGGCGATCGTGCTGGTGGAACAAAATGCCCGTAAAGCGTTGGAAATGGCCGATCGCGGCTATGTTTTGGAAGCGGGCAAAGATCGCTTTGAAGGCCGCGGCAGGGATTTGCTGAACGATCCCAAAGTTGGCGAACTGTACCTCGGTGCTGCCAGAAGTCATTAATTTTTGATGAGAGTATCTTGTAGTGAGGCTTGTTCGCGAATAGCATTGCCGCAAACTGCCAGTGTTATAGCTTTGGTCAGAACACTTAGGACAAGTCGGGTTGGCAAGAGCCAATGCTGGGTAGGTGTTCTGACTCGCCTCTGCCATGTGTAACGTGGCAGAGGCTATAGCATGAAACGAAAGCGGTACGCCAAATCCTAATCATGACTGAAATTCTGTTTCTCGTTGAGGATGACCCAGAGGGCTGATATGTTGCCAGCGCTGTTAATGTCGCTATTTTTACGCAAGCGGATGACTTGAACACTTTGCGGGAAATGGTACGAGATGCCGTCTATTGTCATTTTCCAGAAGCCCACGATCGCCCCAAACTGATCCGGTTGCACACTTAATCGCGATCGCCCTGATTGCCTGACAAATCTTCTTTGTCGGTTGGGTCGAACCTTGTGAAACCCAACACCAGCCTGGGTCTTGTTGGGTTACGCTGGCGCTAACCCAACCTACGCAAGCAGCTAGGAGTCATTAATCCCGATCGCCATTCGGATCGGATCGATCCATGCTGATGTAAATCCGGGCGTTGGCGGTTTTGGCGAGTTCGCGGAGGGTTTCGAGTTCTTGCAATCTGAGCAGGGCGGGATGTTGACTGTAGGCGGGGGCGGCTTGCTCCCGATATTGTAAGGATTGAATTTCGGCTGCTGTTTGAATTCGCTGGACTTCTGCGGCCATCAGCGCGGCTTCACGAGTGGCGGCAATTTCGGCTTCCGTTGCGAGGCGTTGGGCTTCGGCTTCGGCTTCGGCTTCAATCTGTTGCACCTGGGCTTTGGTGCGGGCTTCCACCAGTTGCGCCTGACTCATCCGCTCTGCCGCCAAAACGCGATTCATAATTTCCTGCAAATTGCCGGGGAAGGTCAAGTCTTTGACATCGGCGCGAAGAATATTCACCCCGTACCGACTGGCGACTTCTTGCACATCCTGCAAAATGTCTTCACTGAGGCGATTGCGGTTAGTCAAAATTTCTTCCAGCGCCATAGATGCCAGCGATCGCCGCGCGGCTAATTGCACATCGCTATACAACCGATCTTCGTACAGTTCTACTTCATGCAAAGCGGCGCGGGGATCAGTGACGCGGAATTGCACCACAATGCTGACCCGAACGGCAACCTTATCGGCAGTCAAAATCTCCTGCCCTTTAATCGTCAGGTCGCGTTCCCGCACATCCACCAGCACAATTTCCACCAGGGGCGATCGCCAAATCCCCAGATTGATCGCAGGCGGCAACACATAGCGCCCCGCCGTTAAGACTCGGGTCAGAACCCCATCCCGGTATAACAAGCCGCGATGGGTGTCTTTGATGATGATTTCTCGCGCCATAGTGAATCCAATAAGAGGCCCCGTAGCTGAGCCGATCTGGAGAACGAGCCTTCAGATGAGTCTGGTCTGAATCACCATAGGACGACATCGGTCGGT
>JAIXVO010000425.1 GCA_027482985.1 Cyanobacteriota bacterium | reverse complement strand
TAAATAGAGTCATTCAAGCAAAATAAAGTCACTCAAACACTATATCTAGTGGTATGACTGTCGATTCAATCAGGGCGTATCGGGTTCTCAAAGGTGAGGGGTGAGCGATCGCCCATCCGCCTCAGCGCCAAGTTTAGCGCCAAATTCGCCAATGCGTTCAGCCAAAAGCTATGGAAAAACATTCCTTGACTACACCATTTTTGTTTAACCGGATGGGTCTGCAACCACAACCTGCGCAATCACGGGGACACAAGCGGCTGGGCGGATTGACATTTGCCGCGATCGCGCTGGCGACCCAAGCCGTCTCTGCCGCTGACCTCACGGCCTGGAACTACAATCCCACGACGCAACAATTAGAAGTCACGGCCAAAGCCGGAATTCAGCCCAAATTCTTTGTGATGGCGCAACCCGCCCGCATTGTCCTGGATTTGCCCGATACCGAGATGGGCGCGGTGCAACCGAAAGCCAGCTTTGAACATGGGGTGATTCGGCAAGTGCGAGTATCCCAATTTCAGCCCGGTGTGACGCGAGTGGTACTGGAACTCGCCCCAGATGTCGAACTGGCACCCGGTCAGGCAAAGTTAGAAACGCAAGGCGATCGCTTAATTTTGCGCCCCTTAATCGCCGGACAACCTGCGATCGCGACTAAACCAACACCTCAGTCACCCACTGCGCCGCCTACCCCCACGGCTGGCGAACCCGCCCCGCCACCGCTGAATCGCAACCCTGCCCCTGTCCCCCTGGCGATCGGAGCCGATATTAGCCCCGTCACGAGCGAACCCCCAGTTCCCTCTCAGGTTGCTGTCCCCCCGCTGGTGACACCCCCCGCGCCCATAGCCGTCCCGCCGCTGCTCAACTCTCCTGCACCCGTTGCCGTCCCGCCCCTGGCAACACCCCCTGCGCCGATCGCCGTACCCCCTTTGGCACCCACCCCACCCACTAGCAATCCGGCGATCGCGCCCAGTTTGCCGGCTGTCACGCCCTTACCCGTTGTCGCGCAACTGCCACCGGAAGCCACCACCCCTCTGCCGCCAGAGGTGGAGTTGCCGTCCTCTCGCCTCATTGTAGAAGGCAACAATTCGATCACCATTTCCGTGCCGCCGCCCGTTGCCCTCCCGCCGACCGCGCCCCCGGTTGGGATTGCCCCTGCACCCGCGCCCCAACCCCTACCCAACGTTGGGAATGCCGCCAGCCTGCAACAGACGACTCCAGCGCGATCGCTACAAACAATGCCCGCCAACGCGATCGCGGTGCCGCCCCTGCCCCCCGCTCCTGCGCCCCTCCCCTTACCCAGCGTCACCCCGCTGCCCCCCACGACAGTGCCCCCCATGACAGTGCCCCCCTTAGCACCCGTCACCGTCTCCCCCGCTCCCCCACTCCCCTCCTCCCCCAGTCCCTACCCGATCGCTCCCACAACGGGACGCATCACCACCAAAATGGGCGGACAACCGACCGGAACCATTCAAATTCAACCCAGTCAACCTGTGACGGTTCCGGTCACAACCGCGCCTACCAAGCCTCCAGTCACTCGCCAACCGCCTGCTTCCTGGGTGATGCAACCTGGTGCAATGCCCCCGACTACGCTCCCGCCTGCCAGTGTTTCACCTGCTCCCATCAATGTGCCGCCAGCAGCGATCAGTGTGCCGCCAGCACCGATCATGCCACCCACCGCGATCGCTCCAGCACCGATGCCCAACCCAGTCGCACCGCCCCGTGCATCAGGGCAAGTCGTCACCGCGCCCAATTCCTGGGTGATGCAATCCAGTGGGCTGTCCCAGCCTTCCCTGGTACAACCCTTGCCGCAGCCGCCCATGTCCAGCGTGATTCAGCCGCCCGTGCAACCCGCGATCGCCCCCATGCCGATGCCCGTTGCCAGCGAGCCCCAACCTGTCGCCTTCCCTGCGGCTCCAATGGGTCCGACTCCCACTGTTTCGGTGCCCCCGTTACCGACTAGCACCACACCCGCTGTCTCGGTGCCCCCCTTGCAACCTGCGCCCCTCCCCTCGGCTCCAATGCCCATCAATCCCACTGGAGTGGTTGAATTTGGTCAGCCGTTGCCCACTCAGGGTGCTGCCTCTCTAACGCCAGCACCAGTTGGGCTACCTACCGCGATCGCGGCCAATTCCCCCATGAGCAGTACTCCGATCACCAACTCATCGGTCGGGAATGGGCAAATTATTGCTCCCCGGCAAACGGGCGTGGCGCAATCGATTAATCCGGCGATCGCCTTACCCGCTGGCACCGTTTTGGCGCTCAGTTATCCCGGCGTGACGGAACTGCCATTGAATACCACCACTCCCCGGCAAGAAATGTTAGTGCTCCAAACCGAAGTGCGGGACGCATCGGGGAATGTCGTCTTTCCGCGTGGCAGTTATGTCATGGGACGGTTTGAAGCGGGACGCACTGGCACCAAGTTCACGACGAGCGCGATTCAAAGGGGCGATCGCATTGTCCCCTTTCTGGCCGAATCAGACGCGATCGGCGGTGGTAGTCGGGAGATTTCCCCCACCTCGATGGCGATTTATTCCGGTGCAGGAGCGCTGGCGGGAGGCTTAGTGAGTAGCTTTTCCGGCTGGGGCTTGTTACTGGGTGGAGCCGCAGGTGCTGCCACCAATTACCTGACCAGCCCCAAACCGGGCGGGACGGTGCAACCGGGTCAAGTCATCCCCGTGCGCATGCTGCAAGACATTCCCTTTTGAACATCCGGGTTCATCTCCAACGATGTTCATGTTTAGAATGATTGTAGAAGCGTCATCTCCATTGAACTCAGTATGAGCATCGTGATTTCAGATGAAATTTTACAGGCTGCGCAATTAACAGACGCTGAGTTTCGTCAAGAAATTGCCCTGTACTTGTTTCAAAGTGGCCGCTTAACCGTTGGATATGCTAGTCAGTTCGCAGCAATGTCTTTGAATGATTTCCGGCGATTGCTCAGACAACGGAAGATTCCGCTGTATACCTACGACATCCCAGATTTTGAGTTGGATTTACAGAACCTCCAGGCATTAAGTCGATTGTGATGTTCAACCGCTGACGATTTGCCTGCTCCGAGATTTCAAAACTCCAAAACAGGGCAGTTCAGTAATACCGAACTGTCCTATTTGAGATTCGCCTGAAATTGGATTAGAAGCGTTCGTTGTCGGGTTCAGCGACGGGCTTACCATTAGGGCCGTTTTGTTCCAGGAACAGGTTTTGGGTGGTGTTGTTCTGGTAAACGCAGTTAATTTCAGGAGTGGTGCCGAGGTCGCCCGTAAAGCCGAAGGTGTTCATCCGTTGCTTACAATCCCGCACCTGTTCTGGCTTCACCAGACCGCGTTGTTCCAGGACTGACCAGTTATTGCTACGGAGGACACAACCGGGAGGCGATTTAGCTTGCGAGACGTAGAAGTTTAACGGGTTCAAGGTGACAAACACCCGCATATCCGTGACGATCGCACTCGCTCCAAACTGCACACAAATATCAGCATTCGGCGCTTTGGTATCCAGTTCACTCTGGGTCACAATCTTGGTGCCCGCATTATTCGTCACCCCGCTGACCGAGCTAAAGCCCATGCCCAGCCCAATCCCCAGGATGAACACACCCGCCAAAATCGCGATCGTCGTGGCATTAAAAATCATCGACTTCGCCGACTTCCGCTGTTTCGACTCTGGCTCCAAGCTCGCATACTCCTCGAACTCTCGCTCAAAGTTGCGATCGTAGTTGTTGTTGTAGGTAGAAGAACGAGGACGACGTTTTGCCATAAGAGTCCAAAAAAACTTGCCTATGTCTTCCAGTATGCCGCGAATTCAGTATGACTATAACAAATCGGAGGGGGCGGCGTGGGGTGCCTCGTAGAGACGCGCCGCTGGCACGTCTCCGCCTCAATTGCGTGGGCAAGTCTCACCCTGGGCGGAAATTGGCGACCCGTGGTTCCCTGGTCTTTTATAGTAAAGACTGGTGGTAGGGAGGACAGAATCATGGTCGATCGCGCATTCCAGGGGCAAAAAAATTCGGGTTCGGCGGCACTCTTGAGGACGTTGTGGAGTGATACGGCGACGGTCTTTTGGGGGGATTGGCTGGATCTGCGGGTGCGGTTGGTGCAGGTTGCGGCATCGGGTTTAATTTCGCCCCTCATTTATATTGTCGGGTTTGGGTTGGGGCTGGGCAGTGCGATCGATGCCTCGATTAAGCCCTCTGCGGGAGACAATTACCTGCAATTCATTTTGCCGGGGATGGTGGCACTGTCATCCATGGTGATTAGTTTTGGCGGGACGACGTTTTCGATTTGTGGCGATCGCCTGTTCACTAAAACCTTTGAAGAACTGATGTTGATGCCCATCCATCCGCTGTCGTTACACATGGGCAAAATGCTGGCAGGTGTAGTGCGCGGCATGCTGACGGCAGGTTCGGTGATTCTGGTGGCAATTTTGTTTACGGGCAAAGTGTGGAGCTTCCTGAATCCCCTGTTTTTGCTGGTGTTGCTCTTGAACTGTGCCGTCTTTGCCGGGTTGGGCGTAATTGTCGGCCTCAATGTCAAATCCCTGGAAAGCGTCGGTATCTACAACAACTTCGTAATTGTGCCGATGTCCTTTCTGGGCGCAACGTTCTTCGACCCTGCCAGCTTGCCGATCGCCCTTAAATTCGTCGTCTACCTGCTGCCCCTCACCTACACCAGCCTCGCTTTACGTGCCGCTGCCTATCTGCCCTTATCGCAGTTTCCCTGGTATGCCATCCCGGTGCTGCTGGTGGTCGCGATCGCCCTTTCCATTGCCGGAGCTTATCAATTTTCCCACCAGCAGGATTAAGGCAGAGGGCAGCAGGCAAGACGGACTTCGCAGAAATCATTGGGATTGCGTAGGGTGCTGTTAGGCAACGCCATAACGTACGTGATGCTGGGGGTGGTGCGTTACGCTGTCGCTGACGACACCCTCCGGCGATCGCCATTTTTTGCCAAGCTATAGCCGCCGCCAGCCGCCGCCACTACTCAAAGAGCAGCGTGGCGGCCTGATGAATCCGGTCTTGGGGAGCGACGTTGCGGGGCAGGTGGGGCAGGCGGACGAGGGTTTGGGGGAAGTCGGGGGGAACTTCCTGACCGAGTTCGTACCGATTCACGACGAGGTAGTGCTGGCTGACGTTTAAAGCCTCCAGCGATCGCGTCAGGCGATGGGCTTCTGCCAAAATCGCGGATTGTGCTTGCACGACACCGATGAACTCGGTGTAGGTGGGGTCTTTCAGTTTTTTCTGAGCTTGTACCACGCGCTGCCGCAAAGTACGTAAGCGGCCCATCAAGGCGACGTGACCTAAGACATCCTGATATTTCATCCAAAGTTTGAAAATCCAGGCGAGCCAATCGGTCATGGCGGTGGGCATTTCCAGGAAGCGCAACAAATGTCCGGTGGGAGCGGTATCCAGAATAATCAAGGCTTGCTGGTTTTGCTCTAACAGTGCCATCACGGTGACGAGAGACAACATCTCATCAATGCCGGGGAGCGATTGGGTCACAATCCGCCGCCAACCTTCTGGGCCATAGGCAATTTTCAGGCTGACATCGGCGTCGCCCGACTCCCCACTCATCATGCTGGCGAGTTCCCAGAGATACTCTTCTCGGAATTGGGCTAACACCTGTTCGGCATCGATTTCTTGTCCGGTCAGGTTGGGCGTAATGGCGATCGCCTCATGTCCCAAAGTTACTCCCAACGCATCCCCCAGCGAATGGGCTGGGTCAATCGAAATGACGCGAATCGGGCGATCGGGATACCGTTCTGCCATGCCAACAGCGATCGCGGCGGCAACAGTGGTTTTCCCCACGCCCCCTTTGCCACCGACCAAAATTAATCGTCGTCCCGCTGCCAGAAAATCCTCAAACCCGGGGGGGATGGGGGCGGGGATGTTAACGGTAGGAAGTTGCGGCAGGGGGGCAACTTCGGTGAGGGGTTGGATTTGCTGGAGCAGGTGATCCAGCGCCGCACTACCGACAGGTTCAGCGGCTTGTTGCGGCAGGGTGAAGACTGGCAGACCAGCTGCCAGCAGGAGAAAATCTTTGAGCAAATATTGTTGTTCCAGATAGCGATCGCAGAGCGAAGGAACCGTGGTGGGCGTGGGCAAGTCCACGAGCCGATTCAGGCAGAAGCCGCCACAGGGAATCGCCAGCGTTTGCAGTGCCGCCAGAAAGCGACGGGTTTCGAGCAGGCTCATGGGTTCGGCGATCGCCACCACCAGGCAGGCGGTTTGGGTCACATCTCGTAAGAGGGCACGTCCCGCTGCCAGATCGGCTTTCATCGTGGTGAGGAAAGTGTCGGCGGTGTCCAGAGTGGTTGTGCCAGTAAAACTTTTTTGGATGACGCGATGTTTTTCCTGAAACAAATCCAGCGCCACCAGAAACTCATCCAGGAAATCCATCAGCCCGAACAGGTTGAGAGTATGCCCGCTGGGAGCCATATCGACGACGACGCGATCGACCACCTGCTGCCGGAGCAAGCGCTGAATTTCCAAAATTCCCATCAGTTCATCCAATCCCGGCCAGCTCAAATCCCACACCGGGGAGAGGTCTTCCCGCTGGACAAAACTGCCCCGCTCCACCAACAGTTCCAACACCTGCCCATACTCAGTTTTGAAGGTTTGCAGTAGAGCCGCAGCATCCAAGGCTTGCACCTGCAAATTCGGGAAGTCGGGGCTGGCGGTGGGGTTAGCGGTGACGGGCAGTTGCAACACGTCTCCCAGGGAATGGGCTGGGTCGGTGGAGAGTAGCAACACGCGATCGCCCGGAAATTGTTGAGCCAGCGATCGCGCCCAGGCACAGGAGAAAGTGGTTTTGCCCACACCGCCTTTGCCGCTAATTAACAGGAGTCGCTGGGAAGAGTAGAGGTCAAGCATGGGGGGCAATCCAACCCAAGGGCGGAATGAGAACAGTGCCCTTAGCGTTCCCCAAGTCGGCTGCCAAACTGCGGTGCATTTGGGGGACTGGCACATAGGCAATTGCAGGCCGATGGATCCAGTGGTTTTATAGCAGGATCATTGTTGCAACCTGGAGGGGAGGCATCAACCATGCGATTTCCACGCTGGTTAACCGTTGCCCTGATAGGGCTGATCGGGTTAGGGATTGTGTTTCGGTTTGTCAATCTGAATCACAAAGTGTATTGGCATGACGAGGCTTACACATCCCTCCGGGCCGCTGGCTATACCCGCAGCGAAATTGATCAGGAACTCTTTCAAAATCAAGTAATTCCGGCGATCGCCCTGCAACGCTACCAACAGATCAAGCCAGAGAGTACTGCTGCCGATACGGTGCGATCGCTGGCGGTGGAAGATCCCCAGCATCCGCCCCTCTATTTCTTAATGACTCGCGCCTGGATGCAAACGGTGGGCGATCCGCTCACGGGTTGGTTTGGCAGTCCGTTAACGGTGACGCGATCGCTACCTGCCCTCTTGAGCTTACTCGCCCTCCCCGCCATGTACGGTCTCGCCTGGGAACTGTTTGCTTCCCATCCGATCGCGCTCCTGGCGACGACTTTGATTGCCCTTTCGCCCTACGATGTGCTGTTTGCCCAAACCGCGCGGCAATACAGCTTACTGACCGTGATGGTACTCACCAGTAGTTACCTGCTGCTGCGAGCCGTGCGAATTTTGCAAGCCGATACCTTTCATACAGCCACCAGTCAACGCCATGTTACCCGCCATCTGCTCACCTGGCTCAATTGGGGGCTGTACGCGATCGCCAGCGCGATCGGGCTGTATACCCAACCCTTCTTTGCCCTCACTCTCATCAGTCATGGGGTCTACGTGGTCATTTGTTGCCAGCAGAGTCCCACCTGGCGCAAACAAGGCTGGTTGATCAGTCGGTTTTTCTGGGGGGCGATCGCGATCGCGCTGCTGTTGTTTAGTCCGTGGCTGGTAGTCATGGCGACGAACTGGCAACGGGCCACCGCAACGACCAATTGGACACAAGTCACACCAGGGCTGACATACTTACTCAAACTCTGGTCGCTCAGCTTTACATCTCTGTTTTTTGACCTGGATGCTGGATTTAACAACCCTCTCACTTTTCTGCTGCGGTTGCCCTTTCTGCTCCTGATTGGGGTTTCGGTCTATAGCCTCTGTCGGCGCACACCGCTGGCAACCTGGCTATTTGTGGTGGTGACGATCGCCGTCCCGTTCCTATTGTTGGCAGTGCCGGATCTGGTGTTGGGCGGCAAGCGATCGGCGGTGAGTCGGTATCTGGTGTCCTGCTATCCCGGCATTCAACTGGCAGTCGCCTATTTCCTGGCCACCCAACTGTCGATGAAACGGGTTTACAGTGGGCGATCGCCGACCTTAACGCGGCATCGGACCCCCTACAGCCTCCGACCTATGCCACTGACCATTTGGCAAACCTGGTTTTGGCGGGGGGTGCTAGGGGTGGTCGTGCTTGCCAGTTTAACGTCCTTAACCGTGAGTGCTTTAGCGTTTAGTTGGTGGGACAAAGATTTGAGTTTTGCCAACAATCAAACGGCAGATCTTTTAAATCAAAAATCTGCGCCCATTGTGATGAGTGAGATCGGCGAAGACTACACCAATACAGGTGATTTAATTTCCCTCAGCTATCGTCTCAAACCCGATACACCATTACTTTTGCTGCGATCACCTGCGTTTGTGAGGACACCAGAATTTGCGGCAAAAGTGCAAGAAAAGACCGCGATCGCGTTTCGTCCCTCG